>JAAYRE010000204.1 GCA_012518935.1 Clostridiales bacterium | reverse complement strand
GTTATGTCTAAAAGGCCTAAAATCTTATTTATCCATTTACCGAATGTAACTTTACGCTAAGAAATAGTCCTAATTACCATACCTAGGGTTATTTACTTCCATCGGGATTTTCAAATTCTACATCCACTATACGTACTCTCGGTAATGTATCGGTATATTAAATATATAACTATATTGCATTAAACTTATAATTAGCCAAAAACTTGACAATTTCAAATAAATAGATAGAATAAATATATATATGCTTATTTACTAATTAAAAATTTAAATTAAGTATAATTTATAAATTGACAATAATAATTTATGACTGTCTTTTACGTAAGTAAATAAGAAGAATTTAGACCAATTAAGGAGGAACATATTATGGCAACAGCAGAATTAAAGATTCAGATAAGAAAGGATGTAAGCAAGGCACAAAATAAGAAATTAAAGAAAGATGGTTATCTTATCGGAGTTATAAATCAGAAAGGTATGGATTCCGTTCCTATTGCTGTAAAGATGGACGAGTTTAGAAGAGCTTTAAAACAAAATGGTAGAAATGCTATATTTAAGCTTCAAGATAATGATAAGAACAGCTATGATGTAATGGTTAAGACCATTGACATTACTCCACTTAAGTATGAGTATAATCATGTGGACTTCCAGAAAGTAGCCCTTGATGAAGAGATCAAAATGGATGTAGCTCTGAGATTTGTTGGAGTAGAATTCTTACAGGCTAAACGTCTGATTCTTAATACACAGATGGATACTATCTTAGTATCTGGTTTACCACAGAATATACCTGATAGTATTGAAGTGGATGTTCAAGCTAAAGAAGACGGTGACAGTATATTTGTCAGTGATCTAGTACTTGGCGAAGGAATCAGCACAGATGTAGATCCTACACAACCTGTTGCAACTATCAGTGAAGTTAAGGTAGTTGTTGAGGAGACAGAGGAAGAGGACTCATTAGAAGTAGGAAGTGTTGTTGAAGAAAGTCCAGAAGAGTAATATAATAACTTGAGTAAATAATCTCATTGTTATATAATTAGGGGCTGTTTCATATTATAGGTGTGCACCTATTAATTGTGAAATAGCCCTTTTTAGCTACAATATTCTTAGGAGGACGATTATGGAGGTTTTTCTCTTTGACTTAGACGGTACTTTATTACCTATGGATAATGATCTATTTATAGAGATATATTTTAAAGGAGTAGTAACAAAACTTTATCCCTATGGAATAGATTCTAAAAACTTTCTTGATACAATTAAAGAAGGTATTATGGCCATGATAAAAAATGATGGCTCTATGACTAATGAGGATAGATTTTGGGATACAGTTATAAGTTTACATGGTAATAAGGCCAGAGACTTAGAACCTGTATTTATTGATTATTATAGAAACGAATTCCAAGAAGCAAGAAAATCAACTAAAACAAATCCTTTGGCAAAGGATTGCATATCACTACTGAAAAGCAAGGGGTATAGGATTATTCTTGCAACCAACCCCCTATTTCCCAGTGTGGCTACATACAACCGAATAAAATGGGCAGGGCTTGAGCCTGAGGATTTTGAGCTTATTACGACCTTTGATAATTCCTCCTATTGTAAACCTAATATAAGATATTATGAGGAGATAATAGCCAAACAAGAATTACAAGCAGACAAATGTATTATGGTTGGTAATAATGTTAATGAGGATATGATTGTAGAAACCGTTGGGCTAGACACATTTCTATTAACTGATTGCCTTATTAACCCTGATAATAAAGATATAAGTCAATATAAAAATGGATCTATAGATGAACTATATCAATTTATCAAGAATCTGCCAATCATATCCTGATGCTTATAGGTACAAGTGAAAAACAGGCAGAAGAGCAGTCCAAACTAAATGAGATATATTAACTAATGAATACATTGCCAATGATATTAATATTCCGATATTAGCAGCCTGCAGTTGCTCCTTGTCGGCCAGGTAAATTTGCTTATAAAGATAACGGAGTAAAATCGCAGGAAATATTATCTTGATTATAAAACTAAGCATTGGGTTTTGCACTGCTTTGACCATAAATATATTCATTTCCCTAAAATAACCAGTCTTAAGCAAAACTATAGTAAATATAATATCGGTTACATTAAGAATATATAAAAGGATAAGTTTCTTTCGTATGGTATATACTTCATTATTTTTAATAAAAGCTATCATTTAACCACCTCCTTGACAGGAGTATTGACAAGATAAATCATTTTCAATCACAAGAAAGATTTTCACTTGCGAAACTTTCACATTGAACATGGCCAGCTTTACTGGTAGGTTGTTCGGAGAACTTTCCTTATAAAATAAGCGTAGCAACCATAAAGCTGCTACGCTTAAAAAATCTAGAATTACTAAATTATTTGCTTAAAAGTTCAGATTGTAGTTTTTTATCCTTTTCATTAACTTCTAAGGTCATATTCTTCCTCATTTCTAGAAGTTTTGTAGCTAATTCATCATCAGTAACTGCTAGAATCTGAATAGCTAGGAGGGCAGCATTTTCAGCCCCGTCTATTGCAACAGTGGCAACGGGAATACCCTTTGGCATCTGAACTGTGGACAAGAGAGCATCGAGCCCATCTAAGGTAGATGATTTCATTGGGATTCCGATAACAGGCAAAGTGGTATGAGCAGCAATAATTCCTGCTAGATGAGCTGCTTTTCCTGCGGCACATATTATGACCCCGAAGCCCTTTGCTTTTGCACTTGAAGCAAATTCACAGGCTTTTTCAGGAGTCCTATGGGCACTGATTATATGAACTTCAGTGGTAATATCAAATTCTTTTAAAGTATTAATAGTAGCTTTAACAATGGGTAAATCAGAGTCGCTACCCATTAAGACGGCAACTTTTTTATACATATAAGCTCCTCCTAATATATTATATCAATATAATTATCCTAGTTCCTATGGATATGATAGTGTAAAATGTTTCTGGTAAACTGGTTCTCAGTTAAGACTATAAAATATTCAATCTGTTGTAATCATTTAATACTTATAATTTGCAATAAATATATCTTATTCTTCCAGATGTGTCAATTACTAATATGTATATGGCAAATGCTGTAAAATAATCATCTATTAATGAATGGTTGATTATTTAATAATGTTGTACTATAATCTCATTAGTTATAAAATTAGTATAAATATAGTTAAAATAATATTAATTTAAGTAGGTTATAGGGTCATGAAGAATAGAAAAACAATTAAATATCCAAAAGATAATAAAAACATTGATAGACGAAGAATATATATATTATTATCTCAAACAAATACATATCCTGCCAGGGCAATTCACTTTTATACCAAAGAGCCCTACGCCCATGCCTCTATTGCTTTTGATGAGAATTTAGAGGAAATGTATAGCTTTGCAAGAAGAGGTCTTTACAATCCTTTTAATGCTGGATTTATTAGAGAACATATTGATTCAGGGGTCTTTGCACGATTTAGCTCCACTACCTGCTGTGTCTATGAGCTACAAATTACCAATAAACAATACTATAATTTAAGACAAGAAATCAACGTATTTATTGAAAATAAGGACAGCTATTCATATAATTATTTGGGTTTATTAGGAGCAGCATTCAATATTCCTATTAAATCTAAGCAAAGGTATTTTTGTTCTCAGTTTGTTGCTTACCTTCTTCAGCAAAGTGAAATTAATATTTTTAACAAGGATTATAGTTTAATAAAGCCAAGGGATATTAGAGTCAATCCATATCTTAAACCTATATATCAAGGTAAATTAGCAGAGTACAGAATTTATAAGAGAAAGTTTAAGATGGCTTAATTAATGGATCTTTTGCAAGTCTTGCTCTTATAAACTTGTCCTGGCCGATATGGCAGTAACCGTTAATATTCTTATCCAAGTATTTTTGATGATATTCTTCAGCAGGATAATAATTCTCTAAAGGCAGTACTTCAACAACTACAGTATCTTTATATGATTCCTGTAGTTTTTTTATTGAATTAAAAATAATAGGCTCATCGGATTTATCAACATAGTAAATACCCGTTCTATACTGAGTACCTATATCGCCTCCCTGTCTGTTTAATGAGATTGGATCAATCACATCGTAATAAAGGAAGAGAAGGTACTCTAATCTAATTTCTGCAGGATTATATACTACATGTACTGTTTCTGCATGTCCTGTATCCTTGTTGCACACATCTTCGTAGCTGGGATTCGTAGTGTGGCCGTTAGCATAACCCACATCAGTTCTAATAACTCCAGGAATTAATGAGAGATATTTTTCTGTACCCCAAAAACATCCACCTGCAAGATAAATTTCTTTTGTTTTATCTGTATTATTCATATTATCACCTTACTTATTATAATGCCTGCAATACATTTAATCTTAGAATAAACGTATTGCAGGTTTTAATGGAACTCTAACATAAGAGTGACTGCATGGCTAGTCACTCGTTGTCTTTATTCTTTCTTCTTCTTTGCCACACGCATGAATATCTTTATTATTTCGTTGATAATAAGAGGTATGAGAGCAAAGACAAGTACTAAGCCCCAATCATTTATGCTTAAAAATTGTACACCAAATGCTCTTGCAAAAGCAGGAACGGAGATTACAAGTAACTGCAAGAATAGACCTAACACAATTGAGCCGATAAGATATTTGTTTTTAAATAATCCCACCTGGAAGATAGATTTTGTACTACTTCGCATTGAAAGTGAGTAAAAGAGCTGTGATGCTGCAAGCACAACAAAGGCCATGGTTCTTGCATAGGATAATGCATACTTAAACTCCTTTGTTCCTAAGCTAGCAGATATATTGCTAAAGGTATAATTATGCTCCCATAAACCGTAGTAAAATGCACCTAAAGTCAGTAATCCAATTAGTAGGCCACCTAGAATAGCTCTGGCACCGGCACCTCTAGCAAAGAAGCTTTCCTTAGGATTTCTAGGGCTTTGCTTCATAACATCATGGTCACCTGGATCCATACCAAGGGATATGGCAGGAAGAGAATCTGTAATCAGGTTAATCCATAGAATCTGGGTTGCATGTAATGGTACTGGCCAATTCATTAGTATAGAGAAGAATATGGCTATTACTTCACCTAGGTTGCAGGAAAGTAGGAAGATAACAGCCTTTTTAATATTATTGTAGATGTTTCTTCCTTCCTCTATAGCATGGACAATAGTGGAAAAATTATCATCAGTAAGAATCATATCACTGGCACCCTTGGCCACATCGGTACCGGTAATTCCCATGGCTACACCAATATCAGCGTATTTTAGGGAGGGGGCATCATTAACTCCGTCGCCGGTCATTGAGACGATATTACCATGAGATTTAAAGGCCTCTACAATTTTCACCTTATGCTCAGGCGACACCCTGGCAAAAACCCTATAATTGTTTATGTTTTTAGCAAAATCTGAATCTGACATTTCGTCAATTTCAGCCCCAGTAATACTTTGCTCCAAACTGTCTGCTATATCCAGCTCTTTAGCTATGGCAACCGCTGTGTTTTTGTGATCACCGGTTATCATTATTGGAGTGATACCAGCTTCCTTGGCTTCATGGATAGAGTCCTTTACCTCGAGTCTAGGGGGATCAATCATTCCAACTAATCCAATAATGGTTAAATCTTTCTCCATTTCTTCTGGTTCAATGATTTCGGTGGTATTTTTGTAGGCTGCCCCGAGAACCCGAAGGGCAGAATCGGACATTTTTTCAGTGATTTTTAAATATTCGTCCTTCATTTTTTTGGTTAAGGGGACTACTTCCCCATCAACTAAGGCAGTAGTACATATATTTAATAAATTATCTATAGCACCTTTAGTATTAACTCGGTAACCATCTCCATTAATATTAAGGGTTGACATTAGTTTTCTTTCAGAATCAAAGGGATATTCTGAAACTCTTTTATGATCTTTGTTTAAGGCGACTTTCGTAAGATTATACTTACCTCCTAGAACAATTAAGGCTACCTCAGTGGGATCTCCTGTACCTTGATCATTTTCATAGGTAGCATCAGAACAAAGAACCATTGTTTTAATCAGCTGAATTTCATCATGGGATCCAGTAATATTTTTAGCTGATTGACTGACATCTGTAAGTTTTCCATAGGTATAATTCTTTAAAACAGTCATCTTATTCTGAGTAAGAGTACCTGTCTTATCAGAGCAGATGATATTAACTGAACCTAATGTTTCAACAGCTGGTAGCTTCTTAACTATGGCATTCTTCTTGGACATTCTGGTAACGCCAAGGGCTAGTACAATGGCCACAATCGCAGCTAGACCTTCAGGAATTGCTGCTACAGCTAAACTGATTGCTGTAAGTAACATTTCCATAATGTCTCTCTTTTGTACAAGAGCAATAACAAAAATCAATAGGCATATACCTATGGCAAGATAGGCAAGTATTTTTCCTAATTCATCAAGTTTTCTTTGCAGAGGGGTCATTTCAACCTTATCCTCATCAAGAATTTTTGCTATTTTACCCATTTCGGTATCCATAGCAGTTGATACAACAACACCTTCACCTCTTCCGTAGGTTACAAGGGTGGACATATAAGCCATATTTACCTTATCACCTAGGGGAGTCTTAGGATCTGATAAGTTTGCCAAAGCATTTTTGTCTGCTGGAACTGATTCACCTGTTAAGGCTGATTCTTCTACTTGAAGGTTAGCACTTTCTATAAGTCTGATATCAGCTGGTATAAAGCGTCCAGCATCTAATATAATAATATCTCCAGGTACGACTTCTTCAGAACCTATCTCAACAACTTCACCATCACGGCGGACCAAGGATCTTGGTGTAGTCATTTTTTGAAGGGCTTCTACTGCCTTTTCAGCCTTGTGTTCCTGAGCAACCCCTATAGCAGCATTTAATATTACAACCAGAAGAATAATAATAGCATCAGAATATTCACCTATAACTATAGTAATAGCAGCTGCTGCTAGCAGTACATATATTAACATATCCTTTAGTTGTGCAAAAAAAAGTGCAACTATACTTTTCTTAGGCTTGCCCTTTAATTTGTTTGGTCCATATTGATCCAGTCTTTTCCTAGCTTCATTATTAGTAAGACCGATACTAGGATTAACATTTAATTCTTTAAGAACTTCATCTTGTGATTTTAGAAACCACATGTTTTCACACCTCTCATATTATAAATTTATGGCTATTTGTCATTATCTTGCCATAAAGCAAAATGCTTTATACTTTCCATATAGAATAAGTAAAATATTTGGAAGGTAATTTTTGCTGTTCAAGTATTATAACAAAAAAAATAAAGCATAACATTAAAATTTGATGAAAATTATAGATTATATTACTAATAACACTTGCAAAAAAGGTAAATAACATAGACAATAGAGGTATAAGAAAAAATAGGAATGTTGATTATATGGGAAAAGTTTTATGGGAGGATACCATAAGCATGATGGATTTATTAATGACTTATTTTAAAGAAAAGGGTGCAAATGAAGATGTTTCTGGTATATTGGCAAATGTAGCTATAACAGCCAGCCTAATAATAATATGTTTTATTATTCATATTATTCTAAAACATATTGTAATGAGGATTTTAACCAAGATAATTAAGGGTAATAAACTACAGTGGGATGATATTCTTTTAAAGAGAAAAGTTATACAAAGAGTAATATTAATTGCTCCAGGTATAATTGTATATAGCCTTTCGCCTATATATGAAAATGTGGACGCTATTAGAATCATTCAACGATTTTCAGCAACCTATGTGTTAATTGTATTGCTTTTTGTTGTAGGGTCCTTAATTGATGCTATCGATGATATATATAGGACTAAACCCATTTCTAAGGTTAGACCAATAAAAGGCTTTTTGCAAATTATAAAGATTGTAGCATATATAATAATTGGAATTGTAATAATTGCCACCCTATTAGATAAGAGCCCCATAGTATTACTGGGTAGTATAGGTGCAGCAGCGGCAGTATTTTCATTTGTATTTAAAGACTCAATACTAGGATTTATAGCTGGCATACAGCTGACTACCAACGATATGCTTAGAATCGGTGATTGGATTGAAATGAGCAAATATGGTGCAGATGGTGATGTTATTGAGATTACCCTAAATACGGTTATGGTACAGAATTTTGACAAAACCATTGTAACAATACCTGCATATTCTTTAATTTCAGATTCATTTAAGAATTGGAGAGGAATGAAGGAATTTGGAGGAAGAAGAATAAAAAGAGCTGTATATATTGATGTAAATAGTGTTAAGTTCTGTACAGATGAAATGATAACAAAGTTCAAAAAAATAATATATCTTAAGGAATATATAAATGAAAAAGAAAAAGAGCTTAGGGAATATAATTTAAAAAATAATATTGATACCAGTCAAAAAATTAATGGACGAAGGATGACTAATATTGGTACATTTAGAGCTTATATGTTAAATTACTTAAAAAATAATCCTGGAATTAATAATGAGAAAATCATAATGGTTAGGCAACTGGCACCAGGAGAACACGGAATACCCATAGAGATATACGCCTTTACAAGTGATACTGCTTGGATTAATTATGAAGGTGTCCAGTCTGACATCTTCGATCATATACTAGCCGTAGCTAATGAGTTTGACCTAAGAATATTCCAAGCACCTTCAGGATACGATCTTAAGAACATGAATAATGATAAAAATGATAGCAGCAGAGAAATAAATTAACATATCCCTGCTACTATCACATTTGTCTCAATATTCAGTTTTTGCTAACTATGAGAGCTTACAAGAACTTCTACCATTTAGGTTAAACTGTCCAAGGCAACCACCTCATGTTTTCTTAGCCAAACTCTTTGTCTGCAATTCTGAGACTAAATTACAGACTTCTCTATATTATTTAGATACGGATGGACTCTTCAAATCTAGTTAGACATGTTGTCATGAGTTCTTGTCCGTATCTGATAATTATTATGTCTCGAAAATCTAAATATATACTATTAAAATAAGAAAAATAATAAATAATTTGGCATGAAAATGGTATCAATTAGTAATAAATTTGAAAAATGCGTAAACGATTAAGTGAAATTTTAAATAATACTTGCAAAATTTTAAGAAAAGGATTAAGATGTAATTATGAATTTAACAATAAATAATAGTTGAATTTTTATTGTTTCTTACATACCATTGTTGATTTTGACATAATATATGGTGATTTAAAGTGAATAATGGTGATAAAGACTAAAATGAATTTAGAAAACGATTAAGTTTTTTAATAGATAGGGGATTTTATGGTTTCATTAAAAGATATTTCAATAAAATGTAATGTATCAGTGGCAACAGTTTCCAAGGCCTTGAATGATCATAGTGATATTTCAGAAGCTACAAAAAATAGCATTCGTAAAGTAGCAAGGGAGATGGGCTATTTTCCAAATTCCTTTGCAAGAGCCCTAAAAACTAATAGGACTTACAATATAGGTGTTCTATTTGTTGACGAAGCCCAAAGCGGTCTTACCCATGAATATTTTGCCAATGTACTAGATAGCTTTAAAGTTGAAGCTGAAAGACATGGATATGATATAACCTTTATTAACAAGCATATGGGATTACAGCCAATGTCTTATTATGAGCATAGTAAATACCGGGGAGTCGATGGAGTTGTAATTGCCTGTATTGATTTTTCAGACCCTGATGTACTGAAATTAATCAATAGTGATTTGCCAGTAGTTACCATAGATCATGTATTTGATAATCGCACCGCTATAATATCAGATAATGTTAAGGGTATGAGGGATTTAATCACATATATTTATGAAATGGGACATAAGAAGATAGCTTATATTCATGGTGCCGATTCCAGTGTTACTCAGAATCGTGTAGGAAGCTTCTATAAGACCCTAAGTGAGTTAGGAATTGACATACCTGATATATATGTTAAGGATGGTATTTATCATGATGCCGATACAACATACCGACTTACCAAGGAGCTACTGGATTTAAAAGATCCACCAACCTGTATAATTTTCCCTGACGATTTTTCCTGTATTGGGGGAATGAATGCTATAAAAGAATACGGTCTTTCTATTCCAGATGATATATCGGTTGTTGGATATGACGGCGTGTTGTTATCCCAGGTCCTAAATCCTAAGCTTACTACCCTAAAGCAGGACACCAAGTTGCTTGGTAAGACCGCGGCTGAAAAACTAATATCCTTAATAGAGAACCCTAAGGCCAATATTATTGAAAGAGTAGTTATTGAAGGTAGCCTTCTTTGCGGTGAATCTGTAAAGAAAATTAATTAAGAGAGATTTTCCTGTTATTTTATGATGTTTTTTTCATATAAGAATGAAGGGGAGTTCATATATATTGAAATTTCAACATAAAGTGGCAGGTATCTTATATTTTTTCCTCCATGCATAATCTACTGCCTTATTCAGATAAAGGGGAGAATCTGAAAAATGGCAGTAGATTAATTGCACAACTAAAATTAATGTGTTTCACAAAAGAGTTATAAGTACACCTCCATATGGTAACCATAATAAGGTATCAATTGGAGGTGTACTTATTATAATCTAAAATTTAAGGATCTATAGTAAGTCAAAGTATATAACCTTAATTTTACTCATTGTTATTTATTTGTCATAACTGTTAAATTAGACAGAAAAACACAAAAAAATTTTAGTAATAATGCTGACTAATATGTGCTGAAAAAAAGTATAATTTGTTGAATTTATAGGATAAGTGTTATATAATTGTTTTGGCGTTCGTTTTGTACAATATGAATTGAGAGGTGAGTGAATGGCAAAAGAAACTGTACAAGCTGTCCGTAACGCAGAAGCTTCTGCATTAAAGATGGAAAAAGAAGCCCTAAATAAGAAAGAAGATATTATATTAGAAGCCAATCAAAAGGCAAAGAAATTAATTGCTGATGTAATTCATGAAGCACAAAGTAAAGCAGATAAGGAAATTAAGAATGCTATGCGCCAACATGATATTATATTGGAGGAAGCAAGAAAAGAAGCAGAGAATGAGGCAAGGCTTCTTATTGAAGTTGCAAAAGCCAAAGAAGAATCAGCAATTAATCTGGTTATCTCCAAGGTCATATGATTAAAAAAACAAGACTAATTTAAGGCAAAGGAGGTGTTCTAATATGGCATTGCTGCAAATGCAGCGTATTTATATTTATGCTCTTAAAAAGGATAGAAAGCAAATTCTAGAGTTATTGCAAAGGCGTGGAGTAGTGGAAATAGAAACCATGCTAAAAGAAGATAGTATATTTCGCAAAACTGATGTTACAAAAGAAAGGCAAGACCTAGAAAAAAATATAGAAACTGTAAATAATGCCCTTAATATCCTGAATTCATATTCAAAAGAGGAGTCATCCTTACTTTCAGTATTATATGGAAGGAAAGAACTTCCCTTAAAGGTCTATGAGTCCTTTCATGAAGAATATGAAACAATAATTGAAAAAGCAAAAAGAATTATCAAGTTGGAAAGAATAATAGCCGAAAATAAGGCAGAAGTCTTAAAGCTGCAAACTCAAATCGAAATTCTCAAACCATGGCTACAACTTGATATTCCTTTGGACTTTAAGGGAACAAAATACACTACAGGATTTATAGGAACTTTACCTAGAGCCAGGTCCCTTGAAGAGATATATGAGCAGTTGGCACTATATATGCCACTTAATGTAGATATAATAAGTTCCACAAAGGAGCAGACCTGTATATTTGTTCTTTGTACCAATAACAATAGAGATAAGGTTTATGAGACCTTAAGAGGAATGGATTTCTCACTTCCTTCTATATCTATTGATAATTCTCCTGCTGAGCATATGAAACTATTAGAAAGTAGTGTAGAAGTAGCTAAGGCAAAAGAAAATAATGCCATAGAGGAGATTGAATCCTACCTGAAGGATAGGGAAAAGTTGCTATTCTTAACGGATTACGAAACCATGAGAATCGAGAAATATGATGCTATGGGTAAGATTCTCCAATCTAGGAATACATTTATCCTTACAGGTTTTACTCCTAAAAAGGATAGTGAGTCTCTAAAGAATGAATTAACGTCAAAATTTGATCTTGCAGTAGATATAACAGAAACAAAGAAAAAAGATGATGTTCCTATTCTTTATAAGAATAACGGTTTTAGTGAACCCCTAGAAGGGACAGTATCATCCTATAGCCCACCGGGGAAAGGTGAAATGGATCCTACCATGGTAATGTCTTTGTTCTATTATGCCTTATTTGGCTTGATGTTATCAGATGCAGGATATGGGTTTATACTTGCCCTTGGATGTGCTATAGGTTTAATTAAGTTTAGTAAGACTATGGAAAGACCTATTAAAAACACCTTAAAGATGTTCTTATATTGTGGAATTGCTACAATGTTCTGGGGTATTTTATTTGGTAGTTATTTTGGAGATATATTTGATGTAGTAGGAAAAACATTTTTCGGAGCAACTAATATACCTGTGATACCGCCCCTATGGTTTTTCCCAGTAGAAAAGCCTATGCTTATGTTAGCATTTTCCATGGCCATCGGTGTAATTCACTTGCTTACAGGGCTTGCAATGAATGGATATCAGATGGCAAAAAGGAAGGACTTTAAGGGAATCATTTATGATGTAGTCTTTTGGTATATTCTGCTGATAAGCTGTGTGATTCTTTTACTATCCATGGATATGGTTAAAAATATTTTGAATATCAATGTAACCATACCAGCAAATATTATTAAAATATGTTCCTGGCTTGCATTGATTTCAGCAGCTGGGATTATACTCACTAATGGAAGGGAATCAAAAAACCCATTTAAACGAGTTTTAAAGGGATTATATGCTCTATATGGCATATCAGGCTATCTGAGTGATGTATTATCATATTCCCGCTTGTTGGCCTTGGGTCTTGCAACAGGAGTAATTGGCTCAGTTATTAATCAGATGGCTGCTATGGTAGCTGGTTTACCCCTAGGTGGAGTTGTTTTCACAATTATAGTGATACTTGGACACAGCTTAAATATAGCTATAAACTTCCTAGGAGCATATGTCCACACAAATCGTCTTCAATATGTTGAATTTTTTGGAAAATTTTACGAGGGTGGTGGCAAATTATTTAAACCCTTTAGAGTTAATACAAAATATTATAAAATTAAGGAGAGTACAAATTATGGAGATATTGAATGATTATGGTATTGTATTAGCATTACTTGGTGCAGTATTAGTAGCTTTAGTCCCAGGAATTGCATCAGCAAAAGGAGTGAGTATGGGTGGTATAGCAGGTGCAGGTGTTATAACAGAGAACCCTTCTTTATTTGGTAAGATATTGATTCTTCAACTTTTACCCGGTACACAGGGAATTTACGGCCTCTTAATAGCATTTATTACATTATCACAAATAGGTGTATTAGGCGGAAGTGGTGACATTTCTTTTATTAAAGGATTTCTATATCTTGCAGCATGTATGCCGATGATAATAGTTGGCTATACCTCATGCATAAGACAGACAAAAGCTTCATTAGCAAGTATGAACGTTGTGGCTAAAAGACCTGACCAATTTGGTAAAGCCATGATTTTCCCTGCAATGGTTGAGACATACGCTATTTTGGCACTCCTTATATCTTTGTTGGCAGTTAACGGAGTGGGTGGATTAAATATATAACAGTTGGGAGAGTTAAGAATGACTGGATTAGAAAAAATTATTAAGGCAATTGAATCAGAGGCAAAGGCAAATTCCGATAAAATAATTGCCGAAGCTATGGAGGAATCTGAGAAGATTCTTGCTTATGCCAAAAGTGAGGCACAAGCAAAGAGTGAGGAAATTGCTAAGAAGCCTGCATCCGAAGTTAAGGCCATACTAAATAGAGCACAATCAGGAGCTCGTCTAATTAAGAGGCAAACGATTTTGAATGCAAAGCAAAAGATGATTAATGAAATCATTGATAAGGCCAAGAACAAGCTTACCAGTCTTCCGGATACTGAATATTTTGAGTTAATTCTTCAAATTGTTAAAAAGCATGCCCACCCCAATAAGGGTACAATAATGTTTTCAAAAGCAGACTTAGAGAGATTACCAAGGGGATTTGAAGAAAGTCTTAAGGAGACAATAAAGGACATTAAGGATGCATCTCTTACAATATCTGATAAATATGCCGCCAAGCTAGATAGTGGGTTTATTCTTATTTATGGTGAAATTGAGGAGAATTGTACCTTTGATGCATTATTTAATGGGGCAAAAGAAGAATTACAGGATGAAGTAAATGCATTTTTATTCCAATAGAAGGACCGGAAAGAGGGTGATAGATTGAAAAAGCTTATTTCATCAGCATCATCTAAAAATGAAATGACAGATAAACAATATCTCTATGCAGTGTCAAGAATCCGCTTTAAGGAAATGGCTTTACTTGGTAGGGCAGACATAGAACAACTTATGAATTGTAAGACTGAAAAGGATTGTCTGCGTTATTTATCAGATAAAGGCTGGGGCAGAGAAGGCCAAGATGAAAGTTCAGAACAGCTTTTAACCGCCGAAAGAGAAAAAACCTGGGAGCTAATGGATGAACTGATAGATGATATGTCTGTTTTTCATACATTTCTTTACGGCAATGATTATCATAATTTAAAGGCAGCCATTAAGCAGGCTTATAAGGGGATAGAAGATTTTAATCTTTATATTTCAAATTGCACCATAGAACCTAAGCTGATTGACCAGGTAGTAAAGGAACAAGATTTTTCTGTACTACCTGAACATATGAGAAAAGCAGCAGAAGAAGCTTATCAGATACAACTTCATACAGGAGACAGCCAACTATGCGATATTATTATAGATAAGGCTGCCTTAGATGCCATATATTCCAAAGGAAAGTCATCTAAAAATGAGCTTCTAGCTCAATATGTAGAGATAAAAGTTGCTGTAGCAGATATTAACATAGCAATTCGAAGTGTAAAAACCGGTAAGGATGAAGAGTTCTTAAAACGTGCTCTGGCAGAATGTGAAAGTCTAGATATCCAGAAGCTCATAGATAGTGCTAAAGAGGGAATAGAGTCAATATATGAATATCTCTCAACCACGGAATACTCAGATGCCGTACCGGCCTTACGTAAATCCTCACAAGCTTTTGAATGTTGGTGTGATAATCGAATCATAGAGTATATCAAACCTCAGAAGTATAATCCTTTCACATTATCACCATTGGTTGCTTATTATCTGGCTAGGGAAAATGAAATTAAGACAGTCAGAATAATACTATCAGGCATGAGAAATGATATATCGGATACAGTGATTCGGGAAAGATTGAGGGAAATGTATGTATAAGGTAGCAGTGTTAGGTGATCGTGATAGTATATATGGTTTTGCTGCCCTTGGTTTGGAGACCTATCCTGTAGGGGATACTGAAGTAGCAGCAAAATTATTAAAAGATTTAGCTGATAAGGATTACGCAGTTATATATATAACGGAAAATCTTCAATCAGCTTTAGAGGCTGAGATAAATAATTATGTTTCTATGATAACGCCAGCTATAATACCAATACCCGGGGTATCCGGTAATACCGGAAAGGGAATGAGAAATATTAAGAAATCAGTTGAGCGAGCAGTCGGCTCAGATATTATATTCAATAATGATTAGTAAAGCAGGTGAAAAATATGAGCAAAGGCACCATTAAAAAAGTAGCTGGTCCATTGGTAGTTGCAGAGGGTATGCGCAATGCCAATATGTTTGACGTGGTTCGGGTAAGTAACCAACGTCTGATTGGTGAAATTATTGAGATCCATGGTGACCAAGCTTCCATACAGGTTTATGAAGAAACCGCAGGACTTGGCCCAGGAGAACCGGTGGAATCAACGGGTGCTCCTTTAAGTGTCGAATTAGGACCGGGACTTATTGGCGGTATTTTTGACGGCATCCAGCGTCCCTTAGTAGACATTATGGAAGCAAGTGGAACAAATCTACAACGTGGTGTTGAGATACCTTCTCTAGATAGAGAGAAAAAGTGGCATTTTGTACCTACTGTCTCAGTAGGGGATAGTGTAGAAGCAGGAGATGTTATTGGAACAGTTGCAGAGACTAAAGTTGTTGTACAAAAAATCATGGTTCCCTATGGTATGAAAGGTACTATTAAATCCATAAATGAGGGCGATTTTACTGTTCTTGATACCGTTGCAGTGCTTTCAAAAGAAGATAATACAGATGTTAATTTAACCTTATTACAAAAATGGCCTGTTCGTAGGGGAAGACCATATAAGCAAAAGTTATCGCCAGACGAGCCTTTAATTACAGGGCAAAGAGTTATTGATACCCTCTTTCCCATTGCAAAAGGTGGTGTTGCTGCTATTCCGGGACCTTTCGGAAGTGGAAAGACTGTAGTACAACATCAGCTGGCTAAATGGGCAGATGCAGATATTGTTGTATATATAGGATGTGGAGAACGGGGCAATGAGATGACAGACGTTCTTAATGAATTTCCCAATCTAAAGGATCCTAAGACGGGAGAGTCCTTAATGGAAAGGACAGTGCTTATTGCAAATACTTCAGACATGCCTGTTGCGGCCCGTGAAGCATCAATCTATGTAGGTATATCAATTGCTGAATATTTCCGTGATATGGGTTATTCCGTGGCACTAATGGCAGATTCAACCTCCCGTTGGGCAGAAGCCCTTCGTGAGATGTCCGGTCGCCTTGAGGAAATGCCTGGTGAAGAAGGATATCCTGCCTATCTTGCCAGCCGTTTAGCACAGTTCTATGAAAGAGCAGGAAGAGTTATTTCCCTGGGTAAAGAAGGTAGAGAAGGAGCCTTATCAGCAATTGGAGCTGTATCACCCCCCGGTGGTGATATATCAGAGCCAGTATCTCAAGCAACCCTTCGTATTGTTAAGGTCTTCTGGAGTTTGGAATCAAATCTTGCTTACAGTAGACACTTTCCAGCAATTAATTGGCTAACCAGTTATTCCTTATATGATTTAGGTAAATGGTTTAATGCCAATGTTAATAATAATTGGTCTGAATATAAAGCCAAGATGATGAGATTGCTAAATGATGAGGCAGAGCTGGAGGAAATTGTTAAGTTGGTAGGTATGGATGCTCTTTCAGCATCTGATCGCTTAAAGCTTGAAGGAGCCAGATCAATTCGTGAAGACTTTCTACACCAGGATGCCTTCCATGAGGATGATACCTATACCAGTCTTGACAAACAATACCTTATGATTGAATTAATCTTAAAGTTTTATGATATTTCCTTGGAAAACATAAATAATCTTTCCATTGACGATTTAGTTAAATTACCGGTTAGGGAAAGAATCGGACGCTTCAAATACGTTAAAACCAATATGCTTAAGGAAGAATATGAGAATATTCTGGCACAGATTAATCGTGAAGTTCAAGAATTAGTTAAGAAGGAGGGAGCCTAATGCCAAAAGAATATAGAACCATTCAAGAGGTTGCAGGTCCTCTTATGTTAGTTCAAGGAGTTGAAGATGTAGCCTTTGACGAGCTGGCTGAAATAGAGCTAGCCAGCGGGGAAAAACGTCGTTGTAGAGTACTTGAGATAGATGGCGGTAATGCACTGGTACAGTTATTTGAAAGCTCTACCGGAATCAACCTAGCCAGTTCTAAGGTACG
>JAAYRE010000203.1 GCA_012518935.1 Clostridiales bacterium | reverse complement strand
TGCCAGTACTATACACACAAACTCTGCAGCTGGAACAGTCACCAGAATGATAGATATGGGTGTTGAGCCTTATCTCTTATCGGAATCATTGGCAGGAATTATATCTCAAAGGTTAGTTAGGAAACTTTGTCCTGATTGTAAGAAAAAAAGAGAAGCCTCAGATTCTGAAAAGAATATTCTTGGCTACCCCTCCTCAAAGGAGTTAGAGATTTACGAAGCAGTGGGCTGTGTCAAATGCAATGATACCGGCTACATGGGAAGGATTGGAGTATATGAGATTCTCCAAACTTCAATAAGGGTTAAGGAAGCCATAAGGAAGAAATGGCCGACAGATGTAGTAGCTGAGATTGCTGAGTCCGAGGGAATGAAATCCCTTAGGACCCGTGCAGTTGAGTTGGTTTTACAAGGAATTACTACAGTGGAAGAACTGGTTCGTATATCAATAGATGATGATTATTAATAGAAAGCACTAAAGCATATGGAGGGACAGATGAATTTTACAATAGATGACCTTTTAAAGGAAGCACAACAAATAAAAGCATCAGATCTTCATGTGACAGTAGGTATTCCCCCAAAGGGCAGGGTTAATGGTGAATTGGTGAATTTGAATTATCCTTTATTATCACCAGAGGATACGGAAGAGCTAATAAAACCCATAATTCCTAAGATGATGATGGATGTATTTCTCACAAAAGGAGAAGTGGATTTTTCCTATTCTATTGCGGAATTAGGTAGATATCGTGTTAATGTGTTTAGGCAAAGAGGCTCTTATGCAGCAGTATTTAGAATAATAAATTCCATAATACCAAGTCCTGATAAACTGGGATTACCGAATGCTGTTAAAGAATTAACAAAAAAAAGACGGGGACTGGTCTTGGTTACAGGTCCTACGGGAAGTGGTAAAAGTACAACATTGGCATCTTTGATAGACATAATCAATACCAACTATAATTATCATGTTATAACCTTAGAGGACCCCATAGAATACCTTCATAAGCATAAAAAATCCATAGTCAATCAGAGGGAAATCGGGATTGACTCCTTATCATTTGCCAATGCCCTTAGGGTGGTTCTAAGAGAGGATCCTGATGTTATTCTAGTAGGCGAGATGAGGGATCTAGAGACTATAGAGATAGCCATAACCGCTGCTGAGACTGGACATTTGGTTTTTTCAACTTTGCATACAACAGGAGCAGTAAGTACTATAGATAGAATAATTGATGTTTTTCCTCCACATCAACAGCAACAGATAAAATTACAGTTATCTTCTGTATTAGAGGGAGTTATATCGCAACAATTAATTCCTACCATAGATAAAACCTCTAGAGTGGCAGCTTTTGAGGTTATGTTAACAACTCCTGCTATACGAAATCTTATTCGTGAAGGAAAAAACCATCAGATTGCTTCATTTATACAAACCAGTAAGAAGCAAGGTATGCAGACTATGGATGACGCTATATTTGAATTATATACCACAGGCAGAATTGACAAGGGACAAGCAGTGTCATTTGCTCAAGATATGGCAACTATGGAGAGAAGAGTTAATTAAGAGTAGGATTATTGATAATTAGCTTACTGAGATATTATGGAGGAGAGTAGATTGGCCGGATATTCATATGTAGCCGTAGATGTACAAGGAAAAGAAATAAAAGGAAGAATGGAAGCTCCTGATGAAGAGAGAGTTTTTCATACATTAAAAGCAGATGGTCTTTATCCTGTAACCATAAAAGAGCTGGGTATATTACAAAAGGATATTAATATACAGATAAGCAATCCGGTTAAAACCAAAGATTTGGCCGTATTTACTAGGCAATTTGTAACTATTCTAAATGCCGGTGTACCCATAGTGGCTG
>JAAYRE010000202.1 GCA_012518935.1 Clostridiales bacterium | reverse complement strand
ATTACAGATGCAGTTGATATTATCAGTTGTATGCTGGCTGAACTTGGTATTGAAGGAATCGAAATAGAAGATAATATTCCTCTTACTGAAGAAGAAAAAAAGCAAATGTTTGTTGATATTCTTCCTATTGGTAATGAGGATGATAAATCAGCGAAAATACATTTTTATCTTGAGCCATCTGAATATGATGATACTTTAATTAGTCGTGTAAAGCAGCAGCTTGAGGAAATATCAAAGAATATATCCATAGGCAGTGGAAAAATTACATTATCAGAAACTGAGGATAAGGATTGGCTTAATAACTGGAAGGAATTTTTTAAGCCTTTTCGTATCGATGAAAACATTGTTATTAAGCCTACATGGGAAAAGCTAACAGACAGAAAGCAGGATGACCTAGTGATAGAGATTGATCCAGGGATCTCATTTGGTACCGGGTCTCATGAAACTACAAAGCTTTGTATCCTTAGTATTAAGAAATACATTAAGCCAGGGGATTTTGTTCTAGATGCTGGAAGCGGTAGCGGTATTTTATCCATAGTAGCAAATAAACTAGGAGCCAAAAAGGTTCTAGGTATTGATATTGATAAGATTGCCACCAAATCAGCTGTTGAGAATGCCCTGGTTAATAATATTGATACATCCCAGTGGTATTTTGAAGATAAGAAAGATATGCCTGAGACAGATTTGGTATTTGCTACAGGAAATATATTAGAGGATGATGGCATCCGCAGCTATATTAATAAAGAGCAATACGACCTTGTTGTGGCAAATATTTTGGCAGATGTGATTATTCCTATGTCCAGTGTTATCGGTGAAAACATGAAAAAGGGAGCAATATTTATTTGCTCAGGAATTATAAATACAAAAGAAGAGGAAGTAAAAGTTTCCTTAGAAGAAAACCAATTTACCATTCTTGAAGTTAATCGGATGGGAGACTGGGTATCATTTGTTGCACAAATATAAAAAAGGTGTCAGGCCTATAGGTCTGACATCTTTTTTATTTACCTATCTATAGATTTTCCTCATCCTTTAACTTTAAAAATTTTAGCTATGACTTGTATTTTTTCCATAAATTATATATGCTATTTATTAGATAGTAATTTCTTACTACTGAGGTTTGAAGTGGTTTCTTATACAAGGAGGAAACGATTATGATTAATGTACAGATTGTGGATGATGAACCCATTGTAAGAATTGGATTAAAAAAGTTAATTCCTTGGGAAAAATATGGATTTCAAATAGTATGTGAAGCACAAAATGGTGTAGAAGCACTGGAACAACTGGATAATAACATAATAGATGTGGTTATAACAGATATTGAGATGCCAATCATGGATGGTATTGAGTATATTAAAAGAATATATGGAAGAAAAATCAAACCACTTGTAGTTATTTTGACTGCCTATGCAGAATTTGAATATGCAAAGACAGCAATAGACTATGGTGTGAAAGGGTACATATTAAAGCCAATAATTGAAAGCCAAATCTGTGAAATATTAGAAGATATCAAGCAAGAGCTTACTATTACTGTAGAACCCACATTTACCAGTGAATTAGACAATAAACTGATAGATGCTGTATTATTAACCGATCATGAAGCCTTTACAATTATGGACAGGATTATTGATGAAGAGAATAAGTATAGGGAAGGTGACCTTAATGGAACTTGCTTTCGTTTTGTCTATATTTTAGAAACAATAATCAATAATATCAAGAAAAAATACAATAATTTAGATAAGCTGGAGAGATTAGATGCTTACCTAAACATAAAAAGCAAACAGCTCTTAACTAGAGCAGAATTGATTTCTGAGTTTCAGCAAGAATTAAGCCGTATATTTAATTTATTAGAAAAATATTACCTGATTGATAAGAATAATCTAGTAAGACAAGCTTGTAATTATGTCATAGATCATATTGATGAAAGGATAAGTCTTATTGAGGTTAGTGATTATCTAGGTATTAGTAAGAATTATTTTTGTAGCTTATTTAAACAAGAAACGAAAGAAAGCTTTCTAAATTATGTTACTATATTAAAAATGCAACGAGCCAAGTACTTACTGAAAGAAAAAACATGAGAATATATGAGGTATGTAACATGCTTGGCTATACGGACACTACATACTTTACACAAGTATTTAAGAAACATTGTTATATGACACCGCAAGAATATAAAAAAGCCGAGTGTGAAAATTATGAATTTACGGAATTTAAAATCAAATAAAAAAAATAAAAATTCTACAATTACAAATGTAATTTTGGGTAGCTATATTCGCGTAATGATAATTTCAATAATTATTGGTATTTTCATATTTTTAGGAGTTACAGCTAAAGAATTGAAATATAAGCAATCATTAGATAATCAAAGGATGCTAAATATTATTACATATATAATTGAATCGAAACTAGATAATATTGGACAATTTAGTGATGAACTTGTTATAGATGACGAATTGCATGAAGTTTTCATGAGAAACCAAGAGATAAGTAGGAATCTGTTAGGTGGATTACTTATGAGAAGAATGGCTCAGCAGGATATTATATCATCTATTCACATTATAAATGATAATAATATAGTATCCGAATTAAAGTATCCGGTTTATGGTTATGATCAAGAGCAACTAATTAACAACTTGGAATTAGATAAAAACTATAATTTACGAGGGGATTAGATTTTTACTGGGAAATTGGAACAGATAATGTAGAAGGTAACAGAAATACATTTTATCTGGTCAGTAATATTAAGTCTAAAGACACAATGGAGCACTTGGCTTATCTGGTCATATATATGGATATTAACCAACTTCAAAAGGAGATTGATTTATATTTAGATAAAAACATAGAGGTTATTATTAATAGTGCCTCAGAAGAAATCATTACTTTTCCAGCTAATCTTTCGGAAGCTTCTGTAGAAAAAACTTTAAAGCTACTAAATGATAATAAAGATAATTTGAAAGCTTCTGTAGAAAAAACTTTAAAGCTACTAAATGATAATAAAGATAATTTGAAAGCTATAT
>JAAYRE010000201.1 GCA_012518935.1 Clostridiales bacterium | reverse complement strand
TACTTAAACTTACTATTAATAGTAGAGCTATCTTTTTCATACAAATATCCCTTCCCTTCCTTATTCGGTTATGATGGCACTTCTACATTTATATCATATTTTGATAAAAAAAGAAAGCATAAAGAGTAAATTCACTAAATTTTCATAATATTAATAGGAGCAAGACCTTATATAAGATCCTGCTCCTATTGACATGTATTTCTTAATCTATTTTATTATTAAATCTTCTCGAACCGGTCTACTTCCATAACAAATATGGTCGCTCCACCAACATTAACCATTACATTCATAGAGGTATATTCTCCAGTTCCTACAGGGTTTGATATAATCTGCTTCCTAGGACCACAAGCCTTCTTTACTATATTAATCACATCATCAACCTTATCCTCATCTGTTCCAATCATTAATGTTGTATTGCCTTCCCGTAAAAAGCCTCCTGTTGATGCCAGCTTTGTCACATAATAACCCTGTTTATTTAATGCAGCAGTAACATCTCCGCTATCAATATTACGAACAATTACGTAGATAAGTTTCATGGAACCCCACCTTTCCAAACTAATATATTAATATTACATAACTTAATACTTCTCTAACCTGATTCTTCTCTAATACATACCTTAGACAGACATGTAATTAACCTGTGTTTTCTTGTAGCTTGATTATATAATATCTTAGTTGAAAAGTAAATGCAGGAAAAGGTATGATTAGCTGTTATTTTGTCACTACCTTTTCTACAGCCAGTGTAACTTCTTCCCCGTTAATATTCCATTCCTTTGTATAGCCCTGACTAGTATCAAACTGTATACTCTCTGCCAATACTTCGGATTTGATTTCATCTGCATTACGCTCCATTATGGCTTTGATATTGTCATTGCCCTGAGAAGATACACGAATATAATCCATAACCTCAAAGCCAGCATCCTTTCTCATGGTTTGAAGCTTACTGATGATTTCACGGACAAAGCCCTCTTCTATAAGTTCATCTGACAGCTGAGTATCTAATACAACAGTAACACCATGGTCAGAATCGGAGATAAATCCTTCTGCTTGTGCAGTCTCAACGAGAAGGTCTTCTTTATCGATAGCTACAGGTTGGCCATCCAATGTAATGTTTAGTTTACCTGTGGCATTTACCTCTTCCATTGCATCATTACCATTGAGCTCAGATAAAATCTTTCTAATAGCACCAATCTGCTTGCCAAACTTAGGACCCAAAGTCTTTAGCTGTGGTTTAAAGCTATAGGAAGTAAAGTCTCTAACATCATCTGTAAATAGCACTTCCTTGACATTAAGCTCATCTTCAATAATGTCTACAAAGTATTTAGGCAATTCAATCTCTGCCTTAACATACATCTTCCCGATAGGCTGGCGGTTCTTAATATTAGCTGTGTTTCTGCAGGCACGGCCTAGGACAACCACCTCCAAGACTTCTTTCATATTCTCTTCAAGTTCCTTGTTGATATAATCTTCATTGTATGAAGGATATGAGCTTAAATGAATACTTTCAGGAGCATCCGCATTTAAGTTTACCACCAGATTCTGATAAATGTCTTCTGTTATAAAGGGAACAAAAGGTGCTGCCAGCTTACTAAATTCAACCAAGGTTGTATACAAGGTCATATAAGCATTAATCTTATCCTGAGGCATTCCCTTAGCCCAGAAACGCTCTCTGCTTCGTCTAACATACCAATTAGAAAGCTCATCAACAAAATCAGATAATAATCTTGCTGCTTCTGTTATCTTGTACTTATCAAGATAATCATCTACTGTTTTTATTAGGGTGTTAAGTTTGGATAATAACCATTTATCCATAACTGATAATTTATCATATTCTAATTCATATTTAGTTGCATCAAATTCATCAATATTGGCATATAGGACATAGAATGCATAGGTATTCCATAAAGTACCCATAAACTTTCTCTGACCTTCTGTAACAGCACCATCATGGAAGCGATTAGGTAACCATAGGGCTGAGTTAGTATAAAAATACCAACGAATAGCATCCGCTCCGTGTTTTTCAAGTGCCTCAAAGGGATCTACTGAATTTCCTTTTGACTTTGACATCTTCTGTCCATTCTCATCCTGAACATGGCCTAGAACAATACAATTCTTAAAAGATGACTTATCAAATATCAAAGTAGAGATTGCAAGGAGTGAATAGAACCATCCCCTAGTCTGATCCACAGCCTCACTTATAAAGTCTGCAGGAAATCTCTCTTCAAATATCTCTTTATTTTCAAAGGGATAGTGCCACTGTGCAAATGGCATGGAGCCTGAGTCATACCAGCAGTCAATAACAGGTTTTACTCTAGACATCTCTTTATTACACTGAGGGCATTTAATAGTAACTGCATCAATATATGGACGATGAAGCTCAATATCCTCTGGACAATTGTCTGACATGGATTTAAGTTCCTCAATACTTCCGATGCAGTGGAGATGGCCATCTTCACATTCCCACACAGGCAAAGGAGTACCCCAGTAGCGGTCTCTTGATATAGCCCAGTCTTGTAGATTCCTTAGCCAGTCACCAAACCTTCCTTGACCAATGTTTTCAGGCATCCAGTTAATTGTATCATTATTCTCTAACATTTTATCCTTGACAGCTGTCATCTTGATAAACCAAGATTCTCTTGCATAGTAAATAAGTGGTGTATCACATCTCCAGCAAAAAGGATAGCTGTGCTCGAACTTTAGTACCTTAAATAGTAAACCCTTCTTATATAAGAGCTTCATAATCGGCTCATCTGCATCCTTACAGAACATTCCTGCAAAATCTCTTGCCTCAGCTTTAAACTCACCCTTGCCGTCAATCATTTGAACAAAAGGCAAATCATAATTTCTACCTATTCTTGAGTCATCTTCACCAAATGCAGGAGCTATATGAACAACACCTGTACCATCTGTAAGTGTAACGTAGTTATCGCAGGTAACATAATAAGCTTTTTTGTCTACTGTAGCATAATCAAATAATGGCTCATATTCAATATATTCAAGATCCTTACCGACATATCTTTCTAAAATCTCATAGTCTCCTGCGATAATGTCAAGAAGTGCCTCTGCCAAGATATAATTCTCATATCCTGCTGGTGTCGGTGTCTTGTGGTTTTCTTGGTGATTATTAGCTTTATTATCATCTGTATGTTGATTGTCATTTTTATGATTGCCATCTTTATTATGATCATGATTACATGAACAGCTTTCCTTAGGGATTACATTTCCTTCAGAATCAACCGGAACCTTAATCTTTACGTAAGTCTCACTTGGGTTAACGCAAAGTGCCACGTTAGAAGGAAGTGTCCAAGGAGTTGTGGTCCAAGCCAGAATATACTCATCATTCTTATCCTTAATTTTAAACTTTGCTATTACTGATTTTTCCTTAACATCTTTGTAGCCTTGTGCGACCTCGTGGCTAGATAGGGGAGTCTCACATCTAGGGCAGTAGGGTACAACCTTAAAACCCTTATATAAGAGATTCTTTTCCCATATCTTCTTTAATGACCACCATTCTGATTCTATATAGTTATTTTCATAGGTAACATAAGGATTATCCATGTCTGCCCAAAAGCCTACAGTACCGGAGAAATCCTCCCACATACCTTTGTATTTCCAAACACTTTCTTTACATTTCTGGATAAAAGGCTCAAGGCCATATTCCTCAATCTCTTCCTTACCGCTGATTCCCAACTCTTTCTCAACCTCAAGCTCTACAGGTAGTCCATGGGTGTCCCAGCCTGCTTTACGAAGAACATTATACCCCTTCATAGTACGATATCTTGGTATAATATCCTTAATAACTCTCGTTAATACGTGACCTATATGGGGCATACCATTAGCTGTAGGAGGTCCGTCATAAAAGGTAAAGCTCTTTCTACCCTTACTTTCTTCTATGCTCTTTTCAAATATCTTGTTCTCATTCCAAAAATCTAAGATATTTTTCTCTCTGTCGACAAAATTTAAATCCGTTGACACTTTCTTATACATGTCAATCCTCCTTCAATAATTATAAAGATTTTATACTAATTAACGGAGGATTTATCCTCCTTCATTAATTATAAAGATTTTATACTAATAACGGAGGGTTTATCCTCCATTCATAAATTGTATAATTTCATTCTTATTAATATCATTCCCGATAAAACAAAAAAACCCTCATCCGAAAAAGGATGAGAGCCTATGCTATCATTAACCACCTGTTTCACATACTCTGCCCAAAGGCATTCATACACTATCCATATAACGGCGGAAACCGGCTCAACCTACTAGATAATTTAATATTATCTTTGGGTCTTGCAACTAGGGAGTGATTTTCGGACATCCGCTACTCATATCGGGCTTACACTATCCCCGACTCGCTAAGACTTTCACTGGATGCTTACTCTCTCCGTCAGCGTTTTTAATTTTTATTTTAATTGTAATTTATAATAGTATAAAAGTTGTGAAATGTCAAGAGTTTATAGATTATGCGATAGCGTCAATTTACTTTCGGAAACGAATGGTGAGAGTTCACC
>JAAYRE010000200.1 GCA_012518935.1 Clostridiales bacterium | reverse complement strand
TATTACCTGTTGATAGTGAACATTCTGCAATCTTTCAGGCTCTTAATGGAGAGAATAAAGATAATATATATAAAATCCTTCTAACGGCTTCTGGTGGACCCTTTAGGGGACATAAAAAGGAATCACTAAAATCTATGACTTCGTCAGATGCCTTAAAGCATCCTAATTGGAGAATGGGACCAAAGATTACAATAGATTCTGCTACATTAATAAATAAGGCCTTAGAAGTAATGGAAGCTGCTTGGCTCTTTGACATTCCATTGTCAAAGATTCAAGTGCTCATCCATCCACAGAGTATTATTCACTCCATGGTTGAGTATGTTGACGGCAGTATAATAGCTCAAATGGGATTGCCAGATATGAGGGTTCCCATACAATATGCCCTGTTTTATCCCGATAGAAAAAGTATGAAAGTGGGAGATAGGGTGGATTTTGTTAAGTTAAAAGAGCTTACATTTGAAGAGCCTGATATGGACACCTTTGTGGGACTTAAGCTGGGCTTAAAAGCAGGTGATATGGGTGGCAGTATGCCAACAGTATTTAATGCGGCAAATGAGTGGGCTGTGGCAGCCTTTTTAGATGGAAAGATTGGATTTTTAGACATTTATAAAATTATTAATGCAGCTATGGATAATCATAAAATAATCTCTTCTCCATCATTGAATGAAATTCTTAACACAGAACAAGAGACATATGATTTTATTAAAGGATTTATTAATACTGGTAAGTAATAGAGACATCAGAAAGGATTATGCTTATGAAAATATTGGTTTTCATATTGATTTTAGGAATACTAGTTTTTATACATGAACTTGGACATTTTCTTCTGGCAAAGGCAAATGGGATTACAGTAACTGAGTTTTCTCTTGGTATGGGGCCAAGGATAGCAAGTTTTGTTAAGGGAAAAACCCGATATTCACTGAAGATTTTACCCATCGGCGGCTCATGTTTGATGTTGGGTGAGGATGAAGATATAGAAGATGATGGGGCCTTTAATAAAAAGGGTATCTGGGCAAGGTTTTCAGTCCTTTTTGCCGGGGCTTTCTTTAACTTTGTTTTACCATTTATACTGGCAGTGATTGTAATTGGAGCTGTTGGATTGGATTATCCTGATGTTATATCTGCACCGGAGGGATCTGCTATATATGAGGCAGGCCTAAGAGAAGGAGATAGAATTACTAAGTTTGACGGTAAAAAGATACGTTTTGGCAGGGAAATTGATATGTATTTATTTTTTAACCCTGTTTCTGAGAAACCAATAGACATAAGCTATGTAAGGGATAAGGAAATCTATACAACAACAGTATATCCTAAGAGGCTGCCTCCATTTTATCAGCTGGGCATACAATATGTAGCTGGGTTAAATCCCGCAGAGATTAATGTAATTGAGCCTAACTTTCCTTTTGATGAAGCAGGGATAGTGGTAGGAGATGTGATAACCAGTATTAATGGTACTTCAATTAATACTGGTCAGGATTTAGCTAAATACTTTGGTGAAAATCCCTTATCAGATGAACCACTTAGTATAACATATCTTCATAAAGATAAAGAAAAACAAGTGCTAATTACCCCTAGGTTGGTGGAGAATAGTTATAGCTTAGGGCATTTTTATAATATGTACAGGGAAAAGGTTTCATCTATTAAGACCTTGAAATATAGTTTTTTTGAACTTAAGTATAATATTGTTAATACATTAGAAAGCTTAAAATATATGATATCCGGTAGGGCTAGTATTGATCAAATCAGTGGTCCAGTTGGTATAGCAGGAATGGTTGGTGATATACTAGAGACTACAGAAAAAGAAGGAGCGGGAATTACCATCCTTACCCTGGCAAACTTCTCTATTATGCTCAGTGCCAACTTAGGTGTAGTTAATCTACTTCCATTCCCCGCTTTGGATGGTGGAAGGCTGGTATTTCTTGTAATTGAAGCCATAAGAAGAAAACCTATATCTAAGGATAAAGAAGCAATGGTACATTTCGTAGGTCTAGTACTACTTATGATACTGATGGTTGTTGTTCTTTATAATGATATTAGGAAATTGTTTTAGTTTGAGGTTTGATTTAATAGATAGAATCACTTTAGTATGTAGAATTGATTAACGGGACAGAATTGTTATATGGAATATTAGATTATTAGAGAGGTTATATAATAAAGAAAGGTCGAATATGTATAGAGATCATACAAAAGTAATTAAGATAGGTGACAAGGTTATCGGCGGAGGTAACCCTATTCTCATCCAATCCATGACAAATACAAGAACAGAGAATGTGCAAGCAACAGTTAATCAGATAAATGAGTTAAGGAAAGCAGGTTGCGATATTATTCGTTGTGCAGTTCCTACATCAGCGGCTGCTGAGGCTCTTACTAAGATTAAAAAACAGATTGACATTCCTCTAGTGGCTGATATTCATTTTGACTATCGTTTGGCTATTAAGGCCATGGAAAATGGAGCAGATAAGATTCGTATTAACCCCGGTAATATCGGTAGTGATGATAAGCTACAAGCTGTTGTAGATGTAGCCAAGGAAAGAAATATTCCTATTCGTGTAGGGGTAAATAGTGGCTCGCTGGAAAAAGAAATTATCACAAAATATGGCCATGTAAATGCAGAAGGGCTGGTAGAGAGTGCTTTAAATAAGGTTAAACGAATTGAGGATATGGGCTATGACAATCTTGTTATTAGTATAAAGTCTTCAAATGTTCTTATGTGTATAAAAGCCCATGAATTAATAGCAAAAGAAACAAATTATCCTCTTCATGTGGGAATTACAGAAGCAGGAACTGTTAATGCGGGAAATATTAAATCATCAGTCGGTTTAGGCATAATACTTTACCAGGGAATAGGTGATACAATTCGTGTGTCCTTAACTGGAGAGCCGGTGGAAGAAATAAAATCCGCCAAGCTAATATTAAAGACCTTAGGATATAGGACAGGTGGAATCGAAGTGGTTTCTTGTCCAACTTGCGGAAGAACGCAGATAGATTTAATTAAGCTGACAAAAGAAGTTGAAGAAATGACAGAGAATTATGATTTGGATATTAAGATTGCTGTCATGGGTTGTGTTGTTAACGGGCCGGGGGAAGCTAGGGAAGCTGACCTTGGTATTGCTGGAGGCAACGGCCTAGGTTTATTAATAAAAAAAGGAGAGATTGTTAGAAGGGTACCAGAAGATGAACTTCTTGATACTTTACGTCATGAATTAGATAACTGGGAAGGGTGAATTTGTAATGTTATTTTTTGAGGCATTTGATCAGGTGACTTGTGATAAGGAGTTAAAGGAACTTTTTGGCCAAGCTGAGGTCGAAAAGGTGATTGCATCCAAACAAAATAATACCATTCTAATTCATATAAAGAGCAAAAGATTAATTCATTGGAAGAATATAAAGAGAATGGAAGAACTGCTTAATAAGCAGCTCTTTTTGCATACACCAAATAAAGCTAGTATTTTACCCCACTTTGAGTTGTCGAGGGGGTATAATCTAGAAAAAATATTTTCCATATACCGTGATAGTATAGTAGAGGAATTAAGGGATATAAGTATTGTTACATATCATATTCTAACTATGGCAAAGTCAAAGGTTGAGGGGAATAATATTATTATCAAGGTTACCGAAAGCTGTGTGGTTGAG
>JAAYRE010000199.1 GCA_012518935.1 Clostridiales bacterium | reverse complement strand
GCATTAATCATACTGTCACCCTTAACTTTTAACATAAAGGTCTCACTATTGGGCATAAGTTCTGATGGAATAGGAAAGTAGCTTTCGATATTTTGAACAGCCAGTATTGGTTGTCCTGCTGTGATGGTTCCTACAATAGGAACGTTTACAAGCTCCCGTCTGGTCAAATTAAATTCATCATCAATTATCTCGATTGCCCTGGGTTTTGACGGATCACGGCGTATATACCCGTTCTTTTCAAGGGTTTCTAAATGCGAGTGAACTGAAGAAGTGGATTTTAGCTTCACGGCTTCACAAATTTCACGAACTGCTGGCGGATACCCTTTGTTGATAATCTCAGATTTTATAAATTCTAAGATTTCCTTTTGCTTAGTGCTTATTCTTCCATATCCCATATTTTATCCTCCTCTTATTAAATACGCTCTGAATTATTTGAACTGAATACTAATAAATGTCATTATTTTAAATTAGTATATCACAAATCTTAAGAAAATGCAAAACTTATGTTCTGAAAAACGAAAAAATGTTTGCAAAATGGAATATATGTTCGAAAAAAATGTTGACAAACGAAAATATGTTCGGTATAATTATCTCAAAACATACGTTCGCATTAAATATTTGATTTTTAAAATATATTTATTCAATTTAGACATCCTATGTCCTTGGCTCATAATATAATGTTGAAAACGAAAGATAAATAATATGTACTTAATCAAAAATAGCCGATTATGATATAGTTCATAAATTTGTGGTTTTTGATTAGAATGGAGGTTTAACATGAATAATACTTATCTTAATAATTTAAATAATGAGTCAGTTAGGGAACTTTCTAACCAAAGAATTAGAAAGAAGCTTAAGTGGATTGGAATAGGTGTTTTGTTAATTGTCATAATATTTACTGTATTCCTTACTACAAAGACAGTAACAGCTAAGAGAGAGATTGATAGAGTCAAGCAGGTAACAAGCATACAGATTCAAAAGGGTGATACCCTATGGAGTATTGCTAGCAGATATATAAGTGATGAATACAAAGATATGAATGAATATATTGAAGAGATAATGCATAGTAATGGTCTTGTTTCTGAAGATATTAACGCAGGGAAATATATAATTATTCCTTATTATGCAGATGTAAGAAGATAGAATTATATCAACCAAGATAATATTTACTTGACTTTTCGGGCAGAATATCATACCATACCAATTAAGAATAATTGTATATTATAATTAAATTTGTAATAGATATTGAATGCAATTACATTAATAAGAGTATAGTAAAGCAATAATATCATTAATATACAATACTCATAAAAGCTGTGAAGAGAAGAGTAATCTTAGATGTAGCCTACAGAGAGTTCCGTTAGCTGAGAAGGAATGGGGAAGTTAAGATGAAACAAGCCTCGGAGCTTCATACGGATTCGAAATTCCTTTAATTTTGATGATGCTATGACGTTTGTCCCCGTTACAGGACTAAGGTATGTTAAACTGTACCTGAGAAGTTTGATATGGCAACATATCAATGAATTAGGGTGGCACCACGAAGAATTCGTCCCTACGATAATTCCATTGGAATATCGTGGGGTTTTTTATGTGTGCCCAGCATGGGCGCAATCTAATGGGTTAAAGTCCCTAGTCTGCCCTAGTAGTGGGAAAGACATAGCTGAACACCAAGGGTGTCCATCGTGAG
>JAAYRE010000198.1 GCA_012518935.1 Clostridiales bacterium | reverse complement strand
TGTTACGCAGCTATTGGTTTATTAGCATCAATAATTGGTGTCTTTACTGCTAACATGAAGGAAGGCGGAGATCCAACCAGAGCCCTTAACATGAATACCTATGTTACAACTGCTATATATGGGGTATTAACTGCAATAGCTACATATATCTTTGATTTTGAATGGCGTATTTGGGGTGCTAGCGCCATAGGTCTTCTTGTAGGAGTTATTATTGGTCTTGCTAGTGATTATTTTACTAATGATAATAAAAAACCAGTACATATGGTGGCAAAAGCCAGTGAATCAGGCCCTGCCTTTACCATTACATCTGGTATCTCATACGGACTTTATAGTATTCTTCCTGCCATGATAGGAATAGGTATATCCGCACTGGCTGCATATAAACTAGTTGCTCCCCTTGGGGCTGAAACTAGTAGTGAAATCACCTATGGTTTGTATGGAATTTCTATGGCAGCAGTAGGTATGCTTTCCATAGTTGGTATGATTATATCTAATGATGCCTATGGTCCAATAGTTGATAATGCCCGTGGACTTGTTGAAATGGGTGACTTAGGCGATAAGGCATTAGAGGTAACTGACTCCTTAGATAGTGCTGGTAATACTGTAAAAGCTATTACTAAGGGATTCTCCATTGGTGCGGCAGGCCTTACTGTTATAGCACTTTTAGGAGCCTTTATTACAGAAGTTAATGAAGCAATTGCTACAAGAGGATTAAATATTCCCGAGATTAAGGGCTTTGACGTAACTGACCCTATAGTATTCTTTGGATTACTTGTAGGTGCAGCTATTCCTCCAGTATTTTCTGCTATGCTAATGCTTGGTGTGGATCGTAATGCCCAGCGTATGATTTCCGAGATCCATCGTCAGTTTAAAGAGATAGTTGGATTAAAGGAAGGCAAAGAAGATGTTAAGCCGGATTATAATAGATGTATAGAAATTGCTACTACTGGAGCATTGAAGGAATTAATACCTGCAGGTCTTTTTGCTATAGTAGCCACCTTGGTAGTAGGATTTGTTGGTGGAGTTGAGGCTGTTGGTGGATTTATTACAGGTAATATTGTAAGTGGACTGGTATTTGCATTGTTTATGTCCAATGCTGGTGGTACTTGGGATAATACCAAGAAATACGTTGAAGCAGGACACCATGGTGGCAAGAACTCAGAAGCACACAAGTCTGCTGTTATCGGTGATACTGTAGGTGATCCTTTCAAGGATACAGCAGGTCCTTCCATCAATACACAGATTACTGTTGTTACCCTTGTGGCATCCTTGGCAGTTAATCTTTTCTTGACATTTTCAATATTCTAATAATAAAATAGAGCTACTAGTGCTCTTATGCTAATATATATATAGGAGGTGCAGAGATTTTTCTCATGCAACCTCCTATATTTTTTTAAGTGGATATTCCTATGAATTCACAGGTTCTGTTTTTGCCAGGGGAATTGGCCGCACTTGGCGGGAGAATTTCGCCAACGAAGCTCTATTTTATCCAAGTGAATTGTTGCCATTTGGTGGATGGTGTTATATAATGTTATAAAAGCACAATATATAGTGTTTTGAGTATAATGGAGGCAACCATAATGAAGAAGCTTGCATGGATAGGAATTGTTTTTTCAATAATATTATTATTGTCCAGCTGCAGTGCTGCGGGTGGATATTATAGTAGTGGGAAAAAATGCTTCTTAAGCAGAAATTATAATGAAGCGGCTAAGAATTTTTCCTTGGCTATAGAGGAAAACCCCAACTGCGCAGATTATTACCTTGGTTATGGAATGGCATTAATAGGACTGGAGCAATATGATAAGGCTATTGAGCAATTTGACAGAGTAATTATGGACAAGAAAATTGTTATGGTGCAGAAGAATAATAAGAAGGCTTTACGCGGAAAAGGAATAGCCTATCTAAGCATGGAAGATTATGATGAAGCAATCAATCAGTTTGATAAGGCCTTAGAAATAAATGTATTATCGGATTTGGATATGGATATATTGTATTATAAAGGTAAGGTTCTTATGACTATTGGAGCTTTTAGGGAAGCTCAAGAAACCTACACAAGGATAATTGATAGGTTTGGTGAAGATGTCCAGGTGTTGGCTAATCGTGCTTATGCATACCAAAAAATAGGTGAGTATGACAAGAGTTTAGAGGATTATGGTAAGGCGATTTCCCTAAAGCCTAATCATTATGAATATTATTTTGGAAAGTATTATCTTCTACAGGAAATGGGTAAGACTGCGGAGGCAGAGGCTGTATTAGATGAGGCTGCTAATATTGAGGTAAAAACCAAGGCTGATAAATATAACCTGGCCAAGGTTCATTTTTATCAAGGATTATATGACCAAGCTTTTCCGGAATTAAGTGAAAGCTTTGCCAATGGTTTTGCAGAAAGTTATTTTTATATAGGTGAAATATATAGCATAAAAAAAGATTATTCAACAGCAAAGTACTATTATGAGAAATATATTGAAGATGGAGGAGAACTTACTCCTGCAGTATATAATCAGATAGCATCCTGTCATATTAAGATTGGTGAATATGAAGAGGCTATTCCTTATCTTGAGCTGGGGCTAAAATATGCTCATAATGATATGATGAGGATAATGCTAAAGAATGAAATAATAGCCTATGAATATATGGGTGACTTTGATAATGCCCTAGAAAAGCTTAAAAGTTATATTAGAGCCTATCCCAATGATAAAGAGGCTAAAAAAGAGGAAACATTCCTCTTATCTAGACAATAAATATGAAGTGAGGTTATAATGGCAAAAACATATAATACTGAGGAAATAGAAGAACGTTTTGTTCTTGTGGGCGTAGCATGGTCGGAGGATGATGATACAAAAGAATCTCTTGAAGAGTTAAGCGAATTAGTAGATACAGCCGGTGCTATCAGTGTGGGAATTATTATACAAAACCGTGAAAAGATTCATCCTGCCACCTATATTGGAAAGGGAAAGATTGAAGAGGTAAGGGAGCTGGTGTTTGATACAGATGCCACAGGTGTTATTTGTGATGATGAGTTATCTCCAGCACAACTTAGAAATCTCGAAGATGCCTTAGAGACCAAGGTTTTAGATAGAACTATTCTAATATTAGATATATTTGCAAAGAGAGCTTCTACCAAAGAGGGTAAGCTCCAAGTTGAGATGGCCCAGCTAAAATACCGCTCCACCAGATTAGTGGGACTTCGAAACTCCTTATCAAGACTTGGTGGAGGAATTGGAACCAGGGGACCTGGTGAGAAGAAATTAGAAGAAGACCGTCGTCATATTAGAGAGCGTTTATCCCAGTTGAAGAGAGAATTAGAGGATTTAGAGAAGAATAGGGAGACAGCTAGAAGCCTAAGGAGTAGAAGCAGTATACCTGTTATAGCCATTGTGGGTTATACTAATGCTGGTAAGTCCACCCTAATAAATCATCTTACTAAGGCAGGGGTCTTAGAGGAGGATAAACTCTTTGCCACCTTGGATCCGACTACTAGAAATTATACCATGGAAAGCGGTCAACAGGTGTTATTTACCGATACAGTTGGATTTATTCGCAAGCTACCCCATCATTTGATTGATGCCTTTAGAAGTACATTAGAAGAAGCAAAGTATTCTGATATTATTCTGCATATGGTTGATAGCTCTAACCCTGATGCCTATAAACAGATGCATATTGTTTATGATACTCTCTCTAGTTTAGGAATTCGCGATAAGATAATTATAACTGTGTTTAATAAACAGGATAAATTAGTTACAGAACAGGTAATAAAAGATTTTAAAGCTGATTATACAGTTAAAATGTCTGCTAAGACAGGTGAGGGAGTAAGTAATCTTTTAGATATTATTGAGAAGATATTATTAGATCAAAAGATTTTATTAGAAAAGACTTTTTCTTATGAGGATGCAGGTAAAACTCAGCTAATCAGAAAACACGGTCAGCTTTTAGAAGAGGAATATAGGCAGGATGGTATATACGTAAAAGCCTATGTCCCAAAGGATTTGTCAGAAAGTTTATAGTATATTAGCTGGACCTTATATTTATTAGAAAATGCTATAGGAAATAATTACTAGGATAATACTAGATATAGTGGATGGTTAAAATAATCCCCATATATCTAGTATTTTATTATTGACTATCCTTCTTGATTCTGATACTATGGATTTATGAAGATATGGGAGAAAATTCTCTATTAAAAGAAACGGGAAGGGAGCTTACTACATATGATTAATGTAATTAAAAGAGATGGCCAGATAACGGATTTTAATCTTAACAAAATCAGTGAAGCAATAACAAAAGCTTTTAAGGCTACAGAGAAAGTTTTTACAGATGAAATTATAAGTTTACTTTCATTGCGGGTCACAGCAGATTTTCAAAGTAAGATTAAAGAAGAGCAGATTCATGTTGAGGATATTCAGGATAGTGTAGAACATATACTTGAGCAATCAGGTTATACTGATGTGGCCAAGGCATATATTCTCTATCGTAAGAATAGAGAAAAGATTCGTAACATGAAATCTACAATCCTTGATTATAAAGATACAATTAATAGCTATGTTAAAGAAGAGGACTGGAGAGTTAAAGAAAATTCTACCGTGACTTATTCCGTAGGCGGATTAATATTACATAACTCAGGTAAAGTGACAGCAAATTACTGGCTATCAGAAATATACGATGATGAGATAGCTAATGCTCATAGAAATGCAGATATTCATATTCATGACTTATCTATGTTGACTGGTTATTGCGCAGGATGGTCCTTAAAGCAATTAATTAAAGAAGGACTAGGTGGCATACCTGGAAAGATTACCTCTTCTCCAGCTAATCATTTATCTACCTTATGCAACCAGATGGTTAATTTCTTAGGGATAATGCAGAATGAATGGGCAGGAGCCCAAGCCTTCTCCTCATTTGATACATATTTAGCTCCATTTGTTAAAGTAGATAATCTTACTTATGATGAAGTAAAGCAGTGTATACAGTCCTTTGTATATGGTGTGAATACACCAAGCCGTTGGGGTACTCAAGCTCCTTTTTCAAATATTACCCTTGATTGGACTGTTCCAGATGATCTTGCTGAGCTACCTTGTATTGTTGGCGGCAGAGAAATGGATTTTAAATATAAAGACTGTAAGACTGAGATGGATATGGTGAACAAGGCCTTTATCGAGATTATGATCGAAGGAGATGCTAATGGCAGAGGCTTCCAGTATCCAATTCCTACATATTCAATTACCAAGGATTTTGATTGGTCTGATACAGAGAATAATCGTTTGTTATTTGAAATGACAGCAAAATACGGTACACCATATTTCTCAAACTATATTAATAGTGATATGGAACCTAGTGATGTTCGTTCTATGTGCTGTAGATTACGTCTGGACCTTCGTGAACTTAGAAAGAAGGCTGGTGGGTTCTTTGGTTCCGGTGAAAGCACAGGCTCTGTAGGTGTGGTTACTATCAATATGCCAAGGATTGCCTATCTATCAGCTAATGAAGATGACTTTTTCAAACGCTTAAATAGAATGATGGATATTTCTGCCCGTTCACTGAAAGTGAAAAGAAATGTTGTTACAAAGTTATTGGAGGAAGGACTATATCCATATACCAGACGTTATCTTGGAACCTTTGATAACCATTTTTCAACCATAGGACTTATTGGTATGAATGAAGTTGGTCTTAATGCCAAATGGTTAGGTAAAGATATGACTGATGAAGAAACCAAGAACTTTAGTATAAAGGTTCTTAATCATATGAGGGAACGCCTATCTGATTATCAAGAAGAGTATGGTGATTTATACAACTTAGAAGCAACTCCGGCAGAATCAACCTGTTATCGTCTTGCAAAGCATGATAAGAAACATTACCCTGATATAAAGACTGCTGGTAATGAGGACGAAACTCCTTATTACACCAATAGTTCCCATCTACCTGTAGGTTACACTGAGGATATTTTTGAGGCCTTGGATATTCAGGATGAGCTTCAGACTTTATATACTTCAGGAACTGTATTTCATGCATTCCTTGGTGAAAAATTGCCTGACTGGGAGGCGGCTGCTAAGCTTGTTAGAACTATTGCGGAAAATTATAAGTTACCCTATTATACACTTTCACCAACTTATTCAGTATGTAAGACCCATGGTTATTTGGTAGGAGAGCACTTCACATGTCCTGAATGTGGTGGCAGGGCTGAGGTTTATAGCCGTATAACCGGCTATTATAGACCTGTACAAAACTGGAATGAAGGTAAGACACAGGAGTATAAGCATAGAAAGATTTATGTTACAGAGAGATCTAGAATTATGCCAGTGGGCAATTCAAGACAAAGCGAAAGTCAAATTGAACTTGCCAATAATCAGTTAGGTGAGGGATTATATCTATTTACTACCAAGACCTGCCCTAATTGTAATATAGCAAAGGAATATCTGAAGAATGTAACATATACTATTGTGGATGCAGAAGAGAATCCGGATTTAGCAAGTGATTTAAGTATTATGCAGGCACCTACACTTGTAGAAGTAAGAAATGGTGTTACAACCAAGTATGTCAACGCATCTAATATTAAGAAATTTGTAGATGAGCAATTAATCAAATTATAAAAACAACAATCCTATTGAATACAAAATGACTTATAGGCACTTACGTTTAGTTAAAAACTAGATGCAAGTGCCTTTTTTCGTAAGTATGCCCTTTAAGATAAATACTTGCCTACTTTAGCTATGTGATGTACAATTATATTTAATAAAAACTAGCTAGAGTGAGAGATTAATTTGCATTTCATTATTAGTGCAGATGTGTATATATATCCGACTCTTTATAAGATAAGAATGGAGGAATGGGATTTGAGTTATGCTGACCAGGTTTTTATAGATATGTGTAAGGATATATTAGAGAATGGAACCAGTACTGAGGGAGAGAAGGTTAGACCAAAATGGGAAGATGGATCCTTCGCTTATACCATTAAGCAATTTGGAGTAGTTAATCGTTATGATTTATCCAAGGAATTTCCTGCTCTAACCTTAAGAAGGCTGGCATTTAAAAGTTGTATTGATGAGGTCTTATGGATTTGGCAGAAGAAATCCAATAATATTAATGATTTAAATAGCCATATATGGGATAGCTGGGCTGACACCGATGGATCCATTGGAAAAGCCTATGGATATCAAATGTCTGTAAAACATAAATATAAAGAGGGCGAGATGGACCAAGTTGATAGGGTGATATATGATCTGAAAAATAATCCTTATAGCAGAAGAATTATTACTAGTCTCTATGTACATCAAGACCTTCATGAGATGAACCTTTATCCCTGTGCCTATAGTGTGACCTTCAATGTAACAAAGAAAAAGGGAAATGATAAGCTTATACTTAATGCAATTTTAAATCAAAGATCCAATGATATTCTAGCTGCTAACAACTGGAATGTTTGCCAGTATGCAGTCCTTGTTCATATGCTGGCACAAGTATGCGGATACCAGGTAGGGGAACTTGTCCATGTAATTGCTGATGCTCATATCTATGACAGGCATATTCCGGTTATTGAGGAACTCATTACCCGTCCCACTTATGATGCACCAGAATTTTATATTAATCCTGATGTTAAGGATTTTTATGATTTTAAGGTTGAAGATTTTAAATTAAGTAATTATAAGCATGGACCTAAGGTGAATATACCAGTAGCTATATAGTCAGCATATTAGGTATATATCACAGCTTGATTAGAATAGACGATAACACTTGAGTTATCAAGGGAGGGGATGGATATATGAATTTAATAGTTGCAGTTGATAGTAACTGGGCAATTGGTTATAAGAACAAGCTACTTGTTAGGATACCTGCAGATCAGCGTTTTTTTCGCCAGGAAACAATTAATAAGGCAGTTATTATGGGACGAAAGACTTTGGAAAGCTTTCCCGGTGCTAGACCACTAAAGGATCGCCTAAATGTGGTTATAACATCAAATCCAGATTACAAAATAGAGGGTGCCCTTGTAGTTAGCAGTATAAGTGAAGCTTTGAAAGCTGTAGAAGAATATAATACAGAGGATGTATATGTAATCGGAGGAGAAAGCATTTACAGGCAGATGCTAACACTTTGTGATACTGCTTATATAACTAAGATTGATTATAAGTACAAGGCTGATACCTATTTTCCCAATTTGGATGAGTTGAATGACTGGGTTAAGACAGAGGAATCTGATGAACAGACTTATTGTGATTTGATATATACATTTAATAAATACGAAAGAATAAAATAAATATGCGGAGGATAATAAGAAGGAAGGTTGAGAGTATGTTAGATATTAAGATTGAAAAAACTAGCAAACCAAAGGAATTGCCTGATAAGGATAACCCCTTAGTTTTTGGTAAGATTTTTACAGACCATATGTTTGTTATGGATTATGAGATGGGCAAGGGCTGGTATGATCCTAGAATTATTCCATATGAACCCATAAGCTTAGAGCCTTCTGCTATGGTATTTCATTATGGACAGGAAATGTTTGAAGGGTTAAAGGCTTATAAGGCAGTGGATGGAAGGATTTTGTTATTCCGACCAGATATGAATGCTAAGCGTTCAAATAGGTCCGCTAAAAGACTTTGTATGCCGGAAATACCTGAAGAGGATTACATTCAAGCAATTAAAGAATTAGTAGAGGTTGACAAGGCCTGGATTCCTACAAAGGAGGGTACCTCTCTTTATATAAGACCATTTATGATAGCTACATCACCATTCCTGGGAGTAAGACAATCCCATACTTATAAGTTCATTATAATCTTGTCACCGGTTGGAGCCTACTACCCTGAGGGGCTTAATCCTGTTAAGATTTGGGTTGAGGATGATTATGTTAGGGCTGTAAAAGGTGGTATAGGTGAAGCTAAGACAGGGGGTAATTATGTAGCATCATTATTAGCACAGATGAAGGCCCATGAAGAGGGATTTTCACAAGTGTTATGGTTAGATGGTGTTCACAGGAAATATATCGAAGAAGTAGGAGCAATGAATATATTCTTTGTTATAGATGGAGTTGTAGTTACTCCTCAGTTGAACGGAAGCATCCTGCCGGGAGTTACCAGGGACTCTGTTATTAGACTCTGCAAGGATTGGGGATATAAGGTTGAAGAACGTAAGATTTCTATAGATGAGGTTTATAAAGCCCATAAGGATGGACTTCTTGATGAGGTGTTTGGTACAGGCACTGCAGCGGTTATATCACCTGTTGGACATCTTCGCTGGGAGAATCATCTGATGCAGGTTGGAGATGGTGGTATTGGTTCCTTAAGTCAAAAATTATATGATAACATAACTGGAATTCAACTAGGTAAACTCAAGGATGTTAATAATTGGACAGTAGAGGTCTAGTTACCCTTGCATACTAGCATTTAATGTATTATTATATAATATAGTTAGTTATATTTTTAAGAAAGGTACGGGTGTACTGATGAATCAGCTTTATGCAGAAACAGCAGTTAAAAGAAAGGATACATTTGCTACAACTGGACTAAAGATACTTATGATTTTAGGGGTCTTGGTTGGTTTAATCTTAATGTTTCTTGGGCAATTTTTAAGCTTTATAGGGGTAGCATTAGTTGTTGGCATATTTTTCTTATATCCTAGGCTGGATGTGGAATATGAATATGTATATGTAGATGGGCAACTGGATTTTGATAAGATTTCCGGTAAGGCAAAAAGAAAGACAATGCTTCGCATTGATTTTGAGAATGTTGACATTATGGCTCCCATTAACTCCCATGCCCTAGATGGTTATAATAATATGCAGATAGACAAAAAAGACTTTACTTCATTGAATAAAGATATTAAGCCCTATGCAATCATAGCAAATGTGGATAATAAGAAGATGAAGATATTATTTGAGCCCAATGAGAAGATGATAAAGATGATTAAGCAAAAAAGTCCAAGAAAGATTGAAACATATTAGATAATTGTTACCAGGTTTATGCCATATAAGCCTGGTAATTTTTGTACTTGGCAATTGGGTAGGTAACTAAGATTTTTTGGTTTATGCGGTTGACAAGGTCTAGATAATTCGATATACTTTTTAGAATATTTATCAAGGAATCTTCTAAGATTTCATATAACTTAACGATTATATTTAATGAAAGAGAGGAATAAAAAATATGGGTCAAATCATTGGCGAAGGAATAACATTTGATGATGTATTGCTAGTACCTTGCTATTCAGAGGTATTACCAAATCAGGTTGATCTATCAACATGGCTAACTAAAACTATTAAATTAAATATCCCTTTGATGAGTGCAGGTATGGATACGGTTACAGAAAACCGAATGGCTATTGCCATGGCTAGGCAAGGTGGTATAGGTGTAATCCATAAAAACATGTCAATAGAGGAACAGGCTAGTGAAGTAGATAAGGTAAAAAGGTCTGAACATGGTGTAATAACAGATCCCTTTTATCTATCACCTGAGCATACATTACATGATGCCAATGAGCTTATGGCTAAATATAGAATATCAGGGGTACCGATTACTATAGGCAAGAAGCTGGTAGGAATTATTACTAACCGAGATCTTAAGTTCGAAACTGACTTTTCTAAGAAGATAAAAGAATCCATGACATCAGAAGGTTTGATCACAGCTAAGGAAGGAATTACTTTAGAAGAAGCCAAGAAAATATTATGGGAATCTAGAAAAGAAAAATTACCCCTAGTAGATGACCAAGGGAATCTAAAAGGCTTAATAACAACAAAGGATATAGAGAAACAAATAAAATATCCTCTTTCAGCAAAGGATGATCAAGGAAGACTTCTTTGTGCAGCTGCTGTAGGTATAACAAGTAATATTTTAGACCGTGTTGATGCCCTTGTAAAAGCTAAAGTTGATGCAATTGTTATAGATACAGCCCATGGACATTCTGCTAATGTAATCCGTGTAGTTAAGATGGTAAGAGATGCCTATCCTGAAGTTCAGATAATAGCAGGTAATGTGGCGACAGGAGAGGCAACACAAGAGCTAATTAAAGCGGGGGTAGATGCTATTAAAGTTGGAATAGGCCCTGGGTCTATATGTACAACTAGAGTTGTTGCTGGAATAGGTGTACCTCAGATTACAGCTATTATGAATTCCTATGAAGTTGCAAAAACTTATGGCATTCCTGTTATAGCTGATGGTGGAATTAAGTATTCAGGAGATATAACTAAGGCTCTGGCAGCAGGAGCAAATGTATGTATGATGGGAAGCATCTTTGCAGGCTGTGATGAGAGTCCCGGAACCTATGAGTTATATCAAGGAAGAAAATATAAAGTATACCGCGGTATGGGTTCTATTGCCGCCATGGAGAGTGGAAGTAAAGACCGCTACTTCCAAACTGATGCAAAGAAACTTGTGCCTGAAGGAGTGGAAGGCCGTGTTGCTTATAAGGGCACTGTGGAAGATACTGTATTTCAATTGATAGGTGGCTTAAGATCAGGTATGGGCTACTGTGGAGCCAAGGATATTGAAACCATACAAAGAACAGGTAAATTTGTTAAGATTACTGCAGCATCCTTAAGAGAAAGTCATCCCCATGATATTCATATCACTAAGGAAGCACCAAACTACAGTGTAGAAGAATAAAAACTTATGATAATAAAAAAGAGAGCTTATTCATAATGTTGTGGAATACTTATGAAAAAGCTCTCTATATTTTTAATCTATAATGACAGTGTTATATCTCTGCCTATGGGCTTGTACATACGATAGGTTACTTTGGCGGCATCCATCATCCGTTTTGATGCAATTACTGCATCAGTACCTGCATACTTATCACTCATATAGATAACTTCCTTGATTCCAGATTGGATAATGGCCTTGGTGCATTCATTACATGGAAATAAGGTGGTATATAGCTTAGCACCTTTCATATTAGTGCCAGTATAATTTAAAATAGCATTTAGCTCGGCATGACATACATAGATATATTTGGTATCTAAGGGAGCACCTTCACGCTCCCATGGAAATTCATCATCTGAACATCCTGTGGGCATACCGTTATATCCAACGGAAAGAATCTTATTATCCTCGCTTACTATACAGGCTCCTACACTAGTGTTAGGATCCTTGCTCCGTTTTGTTGATAAGAGAGCTATTCCCATAAAATACTCATCCCACTTGATATAATCTGTTCTTTTCACTATATTATCCCCCTCGTATAATATCTTTATGGTTATTATAGGTTTCCGTTTTATATTAAGGGACCAGCGGCCTGAACCTTAATAATATTGGTAGTACCTGATACACCTAGGGGTACTCCTGCAGTCATAACAGCCAGCTCACCCTCTTTAATATATCCTGCTTCTTCGACAGCCTGTAAGGCATGGTCAAACAATTCAAAGGTGTCTTGTTCCACCGCTATTAGCAGTGGTGTGATTCCCCAAGCCATATTAAGTTGCCTGCAAACAATAGGATCAGTAGTACATCCCATGATGTTACATTCAGGGCGAAAACGTGAAATCATTCTGGCAGTTCTGCCAGAGGTTGTTACAGTAACGATCATTTTAGCATTTAAATCATTAGCAATTGTTACAGTTGCCCGAGAGATAGCGTCAGTTACATCAGGAGATTCAAGGTTCTCCCTTTGAATAAAACGTTTCTTATAGTCGATATCTGCCTCAGTACGGATAGTGATTTTAACCATAGCCCGTAAGGAATCTACAGGATAATCTCCAGCTGCTGTTTCCCCGGAAAGCATAATAGCACTGGTGCCGTCATATATGGCATTGGCTACATCAGTAATCTCTGCCCTCGTAGGTCTGGGATTCTTAATCATGGAATCCAGCATCTGAGTAGCAGTAATAACTTGTTTTCCACTATTATAAACCTTCTTAATTATTTTCTTTTGCAGGGCAGGTAATTCTTCATAAGGTATTTCTACGCCCATATCACCACGGGCAATCATAATACCGTCTGCCTCCTGCACTATTTCATCAATGTTATGAACTCCTTGGAGGTTCTCTATTTTGGCAATGATTTTAATTTGTGATTTATGCTTATTAAGCATTTTGCGAATTTCCTTAACATCTTCCGCAGTTCTTACAAAGGAAGCTGCTATAAAATCGAATTTGTTCTTTATAGCAAATAATATATCTTCCCTATCTTTTTCACTAATGTAAGGCATGGATAGATGTACACCAGGTACATTTACCCCCTTCTTACTGGATACAAACCCATTGTTCTTAACTTTACATACAATGTCCTTGGGAGTTACATTTACAACGGTCATTTCAACGAGACCATCATCAATCAATATTCTTGTACCAGGATCAACATCATATATTAAGCTGGGATAGCTAATTGATACACGGGTTTCATCTCCCTCGATATTTTCTGTTGTTAATGTGAATAGTTGTCCTGCTTTAAGTTGTATTCTTTTATTCTCCTTAAAGCTACCTATACGTATCTCCGGACCCTTAGTATCCATTAATGTAGCTACGGGAATTTTAAGCTCCTCACGGATTTTTTCTAGTTTACTAAACCTTTCCAGGTGTTCCTTATAATCGCCATGGGAGAAATTAAACCTGGCAACATCCATTCCGGAAAGAACTAATTCTTTTAAAACATCATAATTGTCTGTTGATGGCCCCAGTGTACATATAATTTTAGTTTTTCTCATTTTTTCTCCATTCCTTAGTTTCATAATCTTATTTTAAAGTGTTTACAAATTTAAACCACGATTTTTTCGATATTTGATGCCAGTACGAGGTTTTAGTTTTAAATACGTCATATATAGTATTAGACTGCCCAGTAGAATAAATACAATAATCATCAAGGCACAGTGTAAAAAAAATGTTGAAGGTAGAATATTAATTACAGGATCAGTTGCAGGATCGAATAACCAATAATCATTATTAAAAAATATCTTATGAAATATTACAAATGCTTTATCAAAATCTATAGCCAGAAATAAGAAGGTAACAGTAGGAAAAATAATTGCTGTTAATGATGATGCTAGCAAATAACTAGCATCTCTTTTTTTGGACTTATATATAATAATAGATATTGCAGCTGTAATAGACACTATGGCAAGTCCATAAAAAAAGATAAAGATATCTTTCACTTCTTTAAAATGCCTAATACCAGAGGGAGATGATTCAAGAGTAGGGAAGGAAAGCTCCCCTTTGTAAAATGGAGATGAATAATCAATTAATGCATCATAATTAACAATGATTTCATCTTTGGAATAACCAGATTTTTCAGGTATATTAAGAATATTCACATCCAGGTAGTATAATGGTCTAAAATTAATTGTAAATATTACCCCAATAGATAAGAATAATAGGGTAAATACTAATCCAATAAAGATATCGGATGTTTTAAATTTTTTGACCTTCATATATATCTCCTCGCATTCAAGTTCATAGGAATTATAGTATATTTTAGAAATGTTTGCAACCGAAAAAGTTTGCTTATTTGTGGATATAAGTAACCATAATAAGATAGATTAGAAATAATCAATTGAATTAAAGAATTAGGTGGGTTAATATTTTTATATCATAACCAACCAATAATAAAAAGGAGTGTAAGCATGAGAGCATTAATTAGTGTATCAGACAAGAGTGGCATAGTAGAGATTGCTAAGGAGCTAGAAGCTCTTGGAGTAGAGATTATATCCACAGGCGGAACCTATAAAAAGCTTAAGGGTGCAGGTGTTACAGCAGTTGAGGTTTCGGAGATAACAGGGTTTCCAGAGTGTCTAGATGGTCGTGTAAAGACTCTACATCCTGCAATACACGGTGGATTACTTGCCATGAGAAGCAAACCTTCTCATATGAAGCAGCTTGCGGACCTTAATATACAGACTATAGATATAGTAATAGTAAATCTCTATCCCTTTAAGACCACCATTCTTAAAGAGGGTGTTACTAGAGCAGAAGCTGTTGAAAATATAGATATTGGTGGTCCAACCATGCTTCGCTCAGCAGCTAAGAACTATCAGGATGTCCTTGTTATTGTAGACCCTTCTGACTATGATAAAGTCCTAAAGGAACTGAAAGAAGATGGGAAGGTAAGTCTTGATACAAGGCTATATCTAATGCATAAGGTATTTATGCATACCTCAGCTTATGATACGATGATAGCTGAATATCTAAAACAAGAAAGAAATGATCTTACACTTCCAGAGAATCTAACCATGACCTTTGAAAAGGTTCAGGATATGAGATATGGTGAAAATCCACATCAGGTAGCAGCCTTTTACAGAGAAATCGGAAACAAAAAGGGTTCAATAACTGATGCAGAACAATTAAACGGAAAGGAATTGTCCTTTAATAATATTAATGATACTAACGGTGCTTTAGAGTTGCTAAAGGAATTTACTGAGCCTACAGTAGTAGCCTGTAAGCATGGTAATCCTTGTGGAGTGGGAAGTGCCGATAATATCTGTGATGCCTGGAAGAAGGCCTTTGCAGCAGATAAGGTCTCTATCTTTGGGGGAATTGTTGTATTAAACCGAGAGCTTACTTTAGACATGGCAGAGGAAATGATGAAGGTATTCTTAGAGGTAGTTGTTGCTCCTTCTTATGATGAGAAAGCTCTTAAGCTATTACAAACCAAGAAAAATGTTAGACTACTTCAGCTTCCAGGTATTGATGTACCTCAAGCAGAAGGAGCCTATGATCTTAAAAAGGTTAACGGAGGACTGATTGTCCAGACAATAGACAGTAAGCTATTAGTGGAAGATGATTTAAAGGTTGTAACAGACCGTGCCCCTTCTGAGAAGGAGATGGAGGATTTGCTCTTTGCTTGGAGAGTAGTTAAATTCGTAAAATCCAATGGTATAGCCCTTGCTAAGGATAAGCAGACAGTAGGCATTGGACCTGGACAGGTTAACCGTGTATGGGCTACAAAGCAAGCAATTGATCACGCTGCAGAACTAATAGGTGAAGATGCAACCAAGGGAGCAGTCCTTGCCTCAGATGCATTCTTTCCCTTTGATGACTGTGTGGAGGCTGCTCAGCAAGCAGGTATTAGGGCAATTATTCAGCCCGGCGGCTCCATTAGGGATGAGGATTCCATAAAGAAATGTAATGAATATGGTATTGCTATGGTGTTTACAGGAATGAGACATTTTAAGCATTAAAGCCAGTCCTGACTGTATAAGAAAGAGCATTTTATATATAATAGGACGCACTATCCTGTTATAAAAAGGGTCTGTATACCAGATGTTTAAAAACAATTGGTATACAGACCTTAATTTTTGTTACAACCCACCTTACTATAACTTATAAAATATGTTTACATTTATATAAACATAACATTATGTTAAGTATTCTCGATTATAACTTTACTACATTAGCAGCCTGAGGGCCTTTTTCGCCTTCAACTACTTCAAATTCTACGCTGTCGCCTTCATCAAGCACTTTGAAACCATCCATTACAAGGGCTGAAAAGTGTACGAATACATCATTTCCTTCCTCATCGGATATGAAACCAAACCCCTTTTTTGCATTAAACCATTTTACTGTACCCTTTTTCATAAAAAAGCCTCCTAAAACATAAATAAAATTACATTACTGCTATTAGTAATGATAGAGTAAATCTATCATAAGTTTACAAAAAAGTCAATCAATCTTTGCCGATATTGATGCTAATTGTCTATAAACAAGTAAATTTATGGGCATAAAAAACTATATTTTATTGATACTAATTTTATAAGTTTAAAATGACAAAATATAGTATTTATGTTATTATGAATAAGCAATTGGTATATGATGCTATACTTTATTATGTGAGCAAAAGATGATTTAAGATTTAAAAATATATACAATAATAAAAGTCATATATAAAATATATTCTCAAAAGGATGGAGGACAGATATGAAGTTTAATATACCTTCGGCATACAGATTGATTTTAGATGAAAAATTAGATGATATTAACGGACAGGGAGCCTATCTAGAACACATAAAAACAGGAGCTAAGATTGCACTTATAAGTAATGATGATACTAACAAGGTGTTTTATATTGGATTTAGGACACCGCCAAAGAATAGTACTGGTGTAGCCCATATTTTAGAACATAGTGTGCTATGTGGTTCTAAGAATTTTCCTGCAAAAGATCCATTTATAGAACTGGCAAAAGGCTCACTTAATACATTTTTAAATGCTATGACTTATTCAGATAGAACTGTATATCCAGTAGCAAGTAAGAATGATCAGGATTTTAAAAACCTAATGCATGTATATATGGATGCCGTACTTTTCCCCAATATATATGAGAGAAAAGAGATATTTATGCAGGAGGGCTGGCATTATTCACTGGATGATGTAGAAGGAGAACTCAAGATTAACGGGGTTGTATATAACGAGATGAAGGGAGCCTTCTCATCTCCTGAGCAACAACTATTTAGATTAAACTTAAATTCATTATTTCCTGATACACCCTATGGACATGAATCCGGTGGAGACCCTAGGTTTATCCCTGAATTATCCTATGAGGAATTCTTAGAATTCCATAAGACTTACTATCATCCTTCAAATAGCTATATATATTTGTATGGTGATATGGATTTTGAAGAACGGTTATCTTGGCTAGATGGGGAATATTTATCTAAATTTGATTATCTGGAAGTAGAATCAGAAATTCCTCTGCAAGAAGGTTTTAACAAACTTAAGGAAGTGGTGGATTATTATCCCCTTGGAGAAGATGAGAATCCTAAGGAGAATACTTATCTAAGTCTTAATTATGCCATTAACGAAGCACGGACTAAGAATCAAAGCATTGCCTTTGATGTCATAGTGTATGTACTATTTGGAGCTCCTGGGGCTCCTATAAAGCAAGCCCTAATAAATGCAGGTATAGGCAAAGATATCTTAAGTCAATTTTCAAATGATTATCTTCAGCCGATGATGTCAATTGTTGCTAAAAGTTCAGACGAGGAGAAAAAGGAAGAGTTCCTATCCATAATTAACAATATGTTAGCTAAGATTTCAGAAGAGGGACTTAATGAAAAATCCCTTCTTGGTGCTATCAACATCATTGAATTTCATTATCGTGAAGCTGATTTTGGAAGCTATCCTAAGGGACTTATCTATGGACTTAGGGTCTTAAGTAGCTGGCTATATGATGAAGTTAAGCTCTTCGAGTACTTGAAGGATTCCATTATATATGAGGAGTTAAAAAAGAAAATAAGTACAGGATATTTTGAACAATTGATAAAGGATCATTTGCTTAACAATACCCATGCTACATTAGTAACCCTTAAACCTAAGGAGGGACTTAATAAGATTCATGAAGCTGAAACCAAGAAAAGGTTATCCCTATATAAGGAAAGCCTTTCTGATAATGAGCTTCGTAGTATAATAAATGAGACAAATGCTTTAAGAGAATATCAGGAGAAGCCTTCAACAAAAGAAGAGTTAGAGGCTATTCCTTTGTTAACCAGAGAGGACATTGATCTTAATCCTGAGCCTATATACAATGAAGAAAAGATGGAATCAGGAATACCAGTAATCCATCATGAGATGTTCACTAACGACATTGCTTATCTTAAATTAGAATTTAATGTTAAGGATATACCCAGGGAGCTTCTTCCTTATTTGTCCTTATTATCTCATGTATTGGGATATGTGGATACTGATAATTATAGCTATTTGGAATATGCTAATGAAGTCAATATTCATACAGGAGGGGTTTCTGCCAATGTAGTAAGTTTTTCTGTTAAGGATACTACACAAGATTACCTGCCTATGTTTGAGATTAAGACTAAGGTAATGTATAATATGATTCCTGAAGCTTTCCGATTAATAGAGGAAATGCTCTTTAGAACCAAGCTTTCTGATTATAAAAGATTAAAGGAAATTATTGAGGAGATTAAGTCTAGGATGCAGATGAGGTTCCAGTCCTCAGGCCATTCTGTAGCTGTAAACCGTGCTATGAGCTATTACTCTGCCCATGGTATGTTTAAGGAAGCTACTCAGGGAATAACTTTTTATCAATTTATTGAAGATATAAGCACTAATTATGGTGAGAAGAAAGATACAATAATTAGCAAGATGAAAGATCTGTTAGATATGATTTTTGTAAAAGATAATCTAATGGTTAGTATTACAGCTAATGATAGAGGCTTTAATAAGTTTAGGCAGAGTTTTGATGACTTTATTAATAACTTACCTAAGAAGGCTTCACAGCGGTTATTTGCAGAATATAGAAATGAACCTTTTTCACCAAAATGTTTAAATGAAGGTTTTAAGGCTGCCATGCAGGTTCAATATGTGGCCAGGGCAGGTAATTTCTTTGAAGCTGGTTATGCTTATACAGGTGCCCTTAGAGTTTTGCGGATAATACTAAGTTATGGTTATCTTTGGAATAATATAAGGGTAAAAGGTGGAGCATATGGCTGTATGTGTGGCTTCTCAGGTGTAGACGGTGATGTATACTTTACATCATACCGTGACCCAAATCTTATTGAGACAAACCAGGTATATGAGAATATTCCTGAGTTTCTGAAGAATTATACTGCAGATGAAAGAGATATAACTAAGAGTATCATAGGAACTATAAGTACCTTGGATCTACCCTTATCTCCTTATGCAAAGGGAGCACGTTCCTTAAGCTTCTATCTAGCAGGTATAAGCTATGAAGATTTAAAAAAAGAAAGAGACGAGATAATCAATATAAGCCAAGAGGACATCAGAGCTCTTTCTGATTTGGTTAAATCAGTACTGGATAAAGGCCACATCTGTGTTATAGGAAATGAAAGCAAAATAGAAAAAAATAGAGATATGTTTATTGAAGTTAAGAATTTAATTAAATGAGACGAGGCAAATTAAATGTACGATAATAAGAAAAAATCTGGATTTGTTACATTAATAGGTAGACCCAATGTGGGTAAATCTACTTTGATGAATCAATTGATTGGTCAGAAGATAGCCATTACATCTAACAAGCCCCAGACAACAAGAAATAGGATTCAAACTGTATTTACCGATGAAAGAGGACAGATAATATTTCTCGACACTCCAGGTATTCATAAAGCAAAAAACAAGCTTGGGAAGTACATGGTCAGTGTAGCCGAAAGGACACTAAAGGAAGTTGATATTGTACTTTGGCTTGTGGAGCCTAGTACATTTATAGGTGCTGGAGAAAGACATATTGCTGAGCAGCTAGCTAAGGTTAAGACACCTGTGTTTTTGGTTATTAATAAAATTGACATGGTTAAAAAGGGTGAAATTCTCAACTTTATCGAAGCTTATAAGAATGTTTTGGATTTTGCCGAGATTATACCTGTCTCTGCTTTAAAAGGTGAAAATACTAAGGAGCTGGTAAAGACTATTTTTAGTTATCTACCCAATGGTCCTATGTATTATGATGAAGATACTATTACTGACCAACCTGAAAGGCAGATTGTGGCTGAACTTATAAGAGAGAAAGCCCTAAGGCTACTTAATGAGGAAATACCTCATGGAATAGCAGTAACCATAGAAGAGATGAAGGAACGTATTTCTGAAGACTCCTCATATAATCGTCATAACCCTAATGATAATACATCAATCATGGATATCCATGCTACTATCATATGCGAAAAAGATAGTCATAAGGGTATTGTTATAGGCAAGGGTGGAGCCATGTTGAAAAACATTGGCACTCAGGCAAGAAGAGAAATAGAGAATCTCTTAGATTGCAAGGTTAACCTTCAATTATGGGTTAAGGTTAAAAAGGACTGGAGGGACAGCGATTTCTTCCTAAGAAATTATGGCTATAACGAAAATAAAAATAATTAGAATTAAATTACAAATGGGATATTCTAACCAGTTTAGAAACTTAATATATGGGAAACCTAAAAGATAGATACAAGATTAACATAATCTTGTACGACAAAAACATATTATCATGGTTAGGGGGCTCATTTATGAAAAATTATGATTATTGGAACTGTTTTATTAAGTCAGGTAAGATTGATGATTACTTAAATTACATCGCATGCACAAGGGAAGAAATTATGGAGGAAAGTGACCAATTGAGTAGTAAAGAAGAAGGTGGATTTCATGCCGGTGTCATCAACAAATGTGACGGGAATGGTACTATCAGCCATGCCAGTTGGTGATTATGATAAACGCTTAGTTCTCTTAACAAGAGAATATGGAAAGATATCAGCATTTGCTAAAGGCGCTAGAAGACCAAATAGTGCCTTATTGGCATGTAGTCAACCATTTTCTTTTGGTGAATTTTCATTATATATAGGAAGAAACTCATACACTGTCATATCTGCTGATATTTCTAATTACTTTCAGGAACTTAGAGAAGATATTGACAGTGTATATTATGGTATGTATTTTTGTGAATTTGCAGATTATATTACCAAGGAAAATAACGACGAAAAGGATATTTTAAAGCTTTTATATCAGACACTACGGGCAGTAGCAAAGGGGACTATTGAGCTTCCCTTAATACGTTTGATTTATGAATTTAAGATTTTGGTATTAAGCGGTCTAGCACCGCAGGTATTTGAATGTGTGAAATGCAACGAGGATAAAGGACAATACCGATTCTCAGTTGAGCATGGCGGATTATTGTGTGAAGAATGTAAGACACATGACACTAAGGCCCTACGACTTGATACTTCGTCTATCTATACTTTACAGTACATAATATCAAAGGACATAGAAAGTCTGTATACTTTTAGGGTAAGCAAGGAAGTCCTTAATGAACTGATTATCTGTGTAAGACGTTATATGAATCATTATGTGGAACACAAATTTAAATCAAGTGAAATGCTAAAAATTTTATAGATAAAGACGTTTACAAATATAAGTTGAAATAAAATCCTATTAAGGTTAAAATGGGATGTATTCAATTCATATTGGAGGGTTATATATGAAAAAGGTAATTCTTATTACAATAGTAATGATTAGTTTCTTCACCTTTACTGGATGTAAAAAAGAAGAGATATTCATTAATACAGATGATATTACCACTAACACGATTTTAATAAAACGTGATGGTTCAATATATGCTACCATAGTTGAAGATTTTGATAAAAGTTATTATAATCTAACTGAGCTTAACGAATTCGTTGCAGAAGAAGTTAATGCTTACAATCAAAAGATTGGTAGCACAGAGGTAACAATTGAAGAATTGGAGCTAAAGAATAGCAAGGCAATATTGCTTCTTAAATACTCAAAGATGGCACATTATAGTGCTTTTAATGATGTTCCTGCAGCCTATTATAGTGCTTCCACAGAAAATGTGGCCTTAGAACTTCCTAATCAGTACGTAAATGCCAAAAGAGATACGGTGGTTGACAAAAGCACAGCCATGAAAAACGGGAAAAATAAGGTCCTTGTTCTATATGAGCCCTATGAAATTATAGTGGAAGGGGATATTAAGTTCTATAGTAGCAATGCTACTCTTTTAGAAAACAACATAGTAAAGAGTAATAGTGATAATATGACCGTAGTTATTTATAGACCATAACTTATATTGATAATAACTATATATTATATAGGAAACATTATATTAAAGAAGTTCTTAATTTAAAATATTAATAGATATGTGAGGATGAAAGTATGGAAAAAACAATGGACAAAATCGTCGCCTTATCAAAGGCAAGAGGCTTTGTATATCCTGGTTCAGAGATATACGGCGGACTAGCTAATACATGGGATTATGGAAATCTTGGCGTTGAGTTAAAAAACAATGTCAAAAAAGCATGGTGGCAAAAGTTCATCAGGGAGAATCCATATAATGTTGGCTTAGACAGTGCTATATTAATGAATACGCAGACATGGGTTGCCTCAGGACATCTTAAAGGTTTTTCCGATCCTCTGATGGATTGTAAGGAATGTCATGAAAGATTTCGTGCAGACAAAATCATAGAGGATTATTCTAAGGTTAAAGGTACAGAGTTAGAGGGAGCAGTTGATGCTTGGTCCCATGAAGATATGGCACAGTATATTAAGGATAATAATATCCCTTGCCCCACTTGTGGCAAACATAATTTTACAGATATTCGTCAGTTTAACCTTATGTTCAAAACCTTCCAAGGTGTTACAGAAGATGCTAAGAATGAAGTTTATTTAAGACCGGAGACAGCTCAAGGTATATTTGTTAACTTTAAAAATGTACAACGGACTTCCCGTAAGAAGATACCCTTTGGTATAGGTCAGATAGGTAAGTCCTTCCGTAATGAGATTACACCTGGTAACTTCATATTCCGTACAAGAGAGTTTGAACAAATGGAGCTACAGTTCTTCTGTGAGCCTGATACAGATTTAGAATGGTTTGCCCATTGGAAGGAATTTTGTATAAATTGGCTGAAAAATCTCGGACTAAAGGATGATGAGATAAGAGTAAGGGATCATGATGCAGCAGAGCTTTCCTTCTATAGTAAAGCTACTTCGGATATCGAATTCTTATTCCCATTTGGATGGGGTGAGTTATGGGGTATTGCTGATCGGACAGATTATGACCTAACACAGCATCAGAATGAATCCAAAGAAGACATGAGTTATTTTGATGATGAAAAGAAGACAAAATACATTCCCTATGTTATTGAGCCATCTGTTGGGGTAGAGCGTCTGTTCTTAGCTTTCTTATGTTCAGCGTATGATGAAGAGGAGCTTGCAGATGGAGATGTTCGAACAGTTCTGCATTTTCATCCAGCTCTTGCACCGGTTAAGATTGGCGTACTTCCTCTATCTAAGAAGCTTGCAAAACCTGCTGAGAAGATATATATGGAATTAAGTAAATATTATAACTGCGAATATGATGATAGGGGTAATATTGGTAAGCGTTATCGTAGACAGGATGAAATCGGAACACCCTACTGTATCACATATGATTTTGATTCTGAAGAAGACGGTTGTGTAACTGTCCGCGATAGAGACAGCATGGAACAAGAAAGAATCAAGATTGAAGACTTAAAGGCTTATTTTGAGGACAAATTCATATTTTAGAAAAAGTACTTCCCTTAATTGGGATAACTGTGATATAATGCTTGTTGGTGACTAAAAAGCAGTGATTTATACGCAAAGAATGCAGTCAACAGATCCGCATGATTATTTTTGGACCTTTAATATAAAGAAGGCGGATTATTATTAATAAAATATTTTTTAGGAGGGCTATAAGGATATGACTAAATGGGTTTATATGTTTAGAGAAGGCAATGCTTCCATGAGAAACCTTCTTGGTGGAAAAGGCGCTAACCTTGCCGAGATGACTAATTTAGGATTACCAATTCCGCAGGGATTTATTGTGACTACAGAAGCTTGTAATGACTATTATGCTAGAGGCAAGCAAATTACTGATGAAGTGAAAGAACAGATATTTAAGGCTTTAGCTGAATTAGAAAAAGAGCAAGGCAAGAAGTTTGGAGATAATGAAAATCCATTATTAGTATCAATTCGTTCAGGTGCAAGAGCATCTATGCCAGGTATGATGGATACAATTCTCAACCTAGGTTTAACTGATGTTGCAGTAGAAGGTTTTGCTGCAAAGACAGGTAATCCAAGATTTGCATATGATTCATACAGAAGATTTATTCAAATGTATGCTGACGTTGTTATGGAAGTTAGCAAAGAGAAATTTGACCTTGTATTTGATGCTGTTAAAGAAGAAAAAGGAGTTGCTTTAGATACAGATTTATCAGCAGATGATCTTAAAGAAATAGTTAAAGGATTCAAAGAAGTTTACAAAAAGGAACTTGGAGTAGACTTCCCACAAGATCCTCGTGAGCAATTAATTGCATCTATTACAGCTGTTTTCCGTTCATGGGACAACCCAAGAGCTATTTACTATAGAAGAATGAATGATATTCCAGGAAACTGGGGTACTGCCGTTAACGTTCAAGCCATGGTATTTGGTAATATGGGTGATACATCTGGTACAGGTGTTGCATTTACCCGTAACCCATCAACAGGTGAGAATGAAATGTATGGTGAGTATTTAATCAATGCACAGGGTGAAGACGTTGTAGCAGGTATTAGAACTCCTCATCCAATTTCCATGTTAAAGGAAGAATTACCAGAGGCATATGATGACTTCATTAGAATTGCAGAACAATTAGAAAAACACTATAAAGATATGCAGGATATGGAGTTCACAATTGAGGATAAGAAATTATACATCCTTCAAACCCGTAGTGGTAAGAGAACAGCTACTGCTGCTTTAAGAATTGCTTGTGACTTAGTTGCTGATGGTATGATAACTAAGGAAGAAGCCATTGCGAGAATTGATGCTAAAGCATTAGATCAATTGCTTCATCCAGGATTTGATGAAAAGGTACTAAAAGCTTCTACACCAATCGGAAGTGCATTACCAGCATCTCCTGGTGCAGCTTCAGGTAGAGTATACTTTACAGCAAAGACTGCTAAGGAAGCAAATGATAGAGGCGAAAGAGTAATCTTAGTTCGTCTTGAGACTTCTCCTGAAGATATTGAAGGTATGCATGCATCAGAGGGTATCTTAACAGCCCGTGGAGGAATGACATCTCACGCAGCAGTTGTTGCTCGTGGTATGGGTGTTGCATGTGTATCCGGTTGTGAAGCCGTACAGATCAATGAAGAAGGTAAATATTTTACCTTAAATGGCAACACAATTAAAGAAGGTGACTATATTTCACTTGATGGTACAACAGGAAATATCTACTTAGGTGATATTCCAACTGTTGAAGCAGTAATAAGTGGAGATTTTGATACAATTATGAAATGGGCTGATGAAATCAGAACCATGA
>JAAYRE010000197.1 GCA_012518935.1 Clostridiales bacterium | reverse complement strand
TTATTAACATATATTCCTTGACTTAGCTGGACTCTATCAGCTTCTGGAAGATTTTTAACTTCAATATGAGTATATTCATATACAGACTTCAAATCACTGTTATATACCACTACATAGCCATTCTTTACAACAACATAAAATCTATAAGGAACCATGTCGGCATCATAGCTCTTTCGAAATTTAACAGTATTATCAGAAAATGATAGTAACTCATAGGATAACAAACCACTATTATATTCAGACAAGGTCAAATCACTCATATAATCATCTAAATACTCCTCTACTTCTTCCCTGGTAAGGCCAACAATATCAGCAGGAGGATTTTGCTCTTTTTTCTCTAATGTCCCTTCTTTTCTGTCATAAATCTCAAGTATATACTTGGTAGTAGGTTGTATTACTGGTTCTGACTGCATAGCCACAGGCACAGTATCATCTGATAAATCATCATCTATGTCTTGATTATTATCACTTGTTGCTATGGTGGAAGGGTCATTATTATTATGAAGAGCGGCGAATTCCTCTGACCTTTCAATGGCATTTCTATTAAATTTTCTCAAAGCATGTTGATAGCTCAAATAATAGCAGACACTAAACAATACAGATAGTGCCAATAAACTTAATGTATAAATATATGCCTTTCTGAGTTTCATATAACCACTCCTTTGGCATATATTTTCTCCAATATTTACATTATTATACATCTTATGAGATAATTTGAATGGTTCTTATATAATATAACCTTTATTAACCTTATCTCTTTAATATATGAGCCCAACGTAAAAATCTTATTATAAGCTCTCCCTTAGGTAAGCTTTCAAGCTCCTCTTCACTAACCCCTTTCATAAATATCAAAAGTGCAAAATAAATAATAATTGCAGCAAAGAGAGATACTATTGTGGCAAAGGTATTGCTGCCGGTCCATTTATGTAGTCCAAAATGGAGTAAGTATGTTGCTATACCCATTAAGCCGGCACTTATTGTAGGTATAAGAAAAGTAGTAACTATTTCTTGCTGATAATTCAAATATTTCTCCAGTGCAACCCAATTTAGAATACATACAACCAAAGCGAAGGTTACATTGCCAATAACTAAAATATATGCACTTAAGTGGGTGAATTTTAATAATATAAACACTAAGACAACATGAATAGCTAATGATATGCTTGAGTTTATTACTGGTATCCTTAGTTTATTAATTCCCTGTAATATAGAGGTTGTAACAGTGGACAGAGAATAAAATACAATTGCTACTGCTCCAAGAATAAGAAAATTAGCATCTAATTGATGGGAGCCTGGGAATAACATATCAAGTATTGGAAATGCCAATACAGCCATACCAACAGCAGAAGGTATTGCTATAATCATGTTGAATTTTATAGCCACATGGCTTTTGTATCGTATAACATCATCCATGCCCCTTACTTTAGCTGCTGTTATACTGGTTATAATAGCAGCCCCTATGGCTGATGCTATAGCAACTGGTACATTTGTCAAGTTACGGTACTTATTGCCATATTTGCCAAGTAAAACTGATATATTCTCTGTAGTATATAAAGCACCAGGGGTATAAGAGCTAAATACAGCTCCATCAAATTGTGTTACCTCTTTTGTTGCCATAATGTTACTAAACATGGCATTGTCAATTACACCACTGATATGATATACAGTCTGGCTAAGTATTATGGGTAAAATCGTAACAATTAGCATCTTAAATATGTCACTATAGGAATCAATATAGCTAGTTACATCCCGTCTGACTTGTCTCTTTAGTGTAGGACGATAAATGGCATAAACAAAGGCTAAAAACAAAAGTCCAGCAATTGCACCCATTAATGTTCCTAGGGTTGCACCTGCAGCACCATAGGCCGCAAGATTAACCGATGCACTGAATTTCTTCATAAGTAGATAAGCAGCTACAACACTTACAATAGCATTAATAATCTGTTCTATTAATTGAGATACCGCAGTTGGTATCATAGTGTTCTTACCCTGATAAAATCCTCTAAGTACCCCCATAATTGCAAAGACAAATAATGTGGGAGATAGAACCTTAATGGGAAGTATAGCATTAGGTGCATTATTTATAACTGTGGCAAAAAACTCTGCTCCAAAAAACAATACTAATGATGAAAGTAGCCCAATTATAAGGGCAAAACCCATAGCACATAAAAAAACTCGATAGGAATTCCTATGCTCTTTATTTATACCTTTAGCTGCCACCAACTTAGAAACAGCCAGAGGCAAACTATAAGATGATAATATTAATGCAATGCTATATAATTCATAAGCTATTGAATACAAACCCATACCCTCATCACCTATAATACGTGTCATAGGGATGCGATATATTAAGCCAATTATTCTCACTAATAATGATGCTACTGCAAGAATACTTCCCTGTATTAAAAAATGATTTCCTCTTCTGGCACTAGTCATGTTCCTCTCCTTTTTATCTTAAGCAAAAAAATATCCCCCTCTTTGCTTAGTGAATTTATAATACCTAGTTAATCACAACATCCTTGGTTTGATTATCAGGATAAATGGCAATATAAGTTTTACCCTGATTTAGTTTCAATTCATGTCCTGAAACATCAAAATATTTCATCCATTTTTGTTTCTCATTCTTCTCCCATGTAATAGGGATAGCTTGTCCATTACTTATATAAAAGCCAGTTCCTTCAGCATCTTCTAAGCTCATAGTTTGATAGTCATTCTTATCAATATCCCATTCCCTTACGAATTGAATTATGATATTTTTAAACTTCAATTGTTCCCCAGTATTGGAATCCTTATGAATCTCACCAAACTGATAACGATAGTAAAGCTTATCCTCAGGATTATATGTTAAATAAGGCTTATTATAGGGATATTTTATACTTACCTTATTACATGAAGTACCGTATAAAAGTTCTGTATCCTCCTCATAAAAGCTAAAATGAGGTTCAAAGTCTTCCCCATGATCCTGCCTGTATTCCTTAATGTTAATTCCTTCTAATATCCTATCTGCACTTGTAAAGGCATTATTAGGGGCACTTATCTTCTTATCACGATAAAAGACTGTGTTACCAATACCTGTCTCACCATCAATATTATCAATAGCCAGTTCTTTTAACTTTGAAACAGCATATTTTGTTTTGCCGTAATGGATATATATGGCATCATATTCATCTGCAAAACTAACATAATAATGCCTGGAGCTTCGTACTGAACCGATTTTATCAGAAGTAAAATTCTCACCTATAGCAAGTAACCTTGTTATTCCACCCTCTACCAAGGCCTCATATACTATATCAGCTTCACCAATACCCCATTGATTTCTTACAGTTTTAAAGTTGTTAAATTGTATGGCATAAGGTCTTCTATTACCAATCTCAATAGGTACCCAAAGTCCTGTTAAGGTACTTCTCATCTCTCCATCATGATTTTCTTCAACTATTGGAGCTTCGGTAGGTATGGGTGTAACTGTGGGAGCCACAGTAGGTGTAGGCTTGTCCTTATCTTCTATTTCTTGTATTGGATCCTTATTCTCTTCCTTATCTTTTTTACATCCTACCATAGCTAGAGCAAATATTAATATTATAAATATATAGATATACTTTTTCATTTTCTTGCCTCTCAAATCCTATCTTAAAATTTTTAGTTGCTTTAATACTTCACTTTGCTTATCTTCCATAATAATTCTTTCTTCATCGGACATGTGGTCATATCCCATCAGATGGAACATACTATGGGCCACTAAAAATCCTATTTCCCTAATTATAGAATGGCCATATTCCTTAGCTTGGCTTTCTGCCCTGTCAACTGATATAATTATATCACCAAGTATTAACTCACCTGTCTCTGGATTAAAATAATATGAACCTTCTTCCTCTAGGGATGAAAAAGCTCCAGGAGTCTTATATTCAATTGCAGGGAAAGACAAGACATCAGTTGGAGCGTCTATGCCTCTATATTCCCTATTAATGTTTTTAATCTCTTCATCATCTGTCAAGATAATACTTATTTCTGTTTCATAAGGGCAAGCCTCATAATTAAGACACTGCCATACGACTTTATTAATAAGATCCTCATAATCAAAGTCTAGCTTAACAGATGCTTCCATATCTAAATGAATTGTCAATATTAATCCTCCTTAATTAGGTCCTTATCCCTTAATCCAAATTCATTTTTATAAAATTCCTTTAAGAGATTAAAATCTTTTATAGATAGTAATGCGTCGTCAAAGGTTCCTTTATCCATTCTCATCTTAAATATGTTATCTATTATCTTATCTGTTGTAAACTTTTGTTTCCCGGTCTTTTCTATGTACTCAATTGTTGAAACCAAATTATCTGACAGCATAACAATAGCAGATTCAACAAATGTTGGTTTATCATACTTAATATTATGTTGCTTTAAAACCTCCTTCAGCTCCTTTGGGAAACTATATTTGTCAGCTAATTTTAAGCCCTCTTCTATATAATTCTTACCCTGAAGTTTTCCAACTTCATGATAATATCCTCCTGTCCGAGCCAGATTTTCATTGGCACCGATTGCTCTTGCCGCTCGACCGGACAAATCTCCAATTAACTTGCAATGATTATAGAGGCTTTCTGAATACTCCTTCATCTTAATAAGCAATTCATTATTATCAGAGATAAGAAGATCATAACTTGTCTTAGTAACCTTGTCAGAAGCAGGCATGCTAACTAAGTCAGTATTCCCACTGGATTTATCTAAGTTATCTAATAGGTTATCACTTTCATCAGCTATTAATGTATCCTTTGATATGTCATCACTAGTATTATTAATGTATTTATCATAAAGATATGACAATAAAAAGGCGGTAACAAGTACCGCAAAAATGCTAAAAATTGACGCCATGTAATTATAGCTTTTATCGGTCGCAAAAATAAAATTATTTATGATAAATGATAAAGTAATATCTGTAGACAGTATAATTATAGCTGAATATGTTACGGTGGATTTGTCCTTTAGATGCTTAGCCAGTAGAGCCAGTAATACCCCCATAACAAGAAAATGTATAATTAATCCTACTCCCAGGGCATATGTTAAACCTAGGATAAAGGTCATATTAAATGATAACAAAAGACCTAGCTTGTTATCAATAATCATAGCAGTAATCAAACCACCTAGTAGCCAAAAACTATACACTTCAGGATTTTTAATTAGCATAACGAGTAGAATAGATACTATATTTGCTAAAAATATAATTGTCTTAGAAAATCTTATCTTTGTAATATCAATTTGAATTCTAATAAAGAAGACCATAATTGTAGTCAATATAAAGGTTAAAATGCCAGTTTTGATATTCTCTATGGTGTCTGTTTTCTTTAAGAAACCAAGGGCAACAACTAAAAATATGGACAAAAAAGGCAATATACTTAGTAGTATAATTGATTTTTTATCCCTATGATTAGTTTCTGCAATTATTGAGTTGTTCTCTATTGTTTTGGATATTTCATTATCTAGTTTCATAACGATTACTCCTGATATTTTCTGCTTTCATACCTTTTTTTATTCTTGAAAAACTTTTCTTATTCTTAGATAAATCATCATACCTCTTTTTCTTTTGCTCATATACATCATATGCTTTGACAATCTTTTGTACTAAAGGATGTCTAACTACATCCTGGTTGGTTAGATATGAAAAACCTATGTCATCTATTTTACTAAGTACCTTAAGGGCCACATCTAAGCCTGATATAACACCTTTTGGTAGGTCCTTCTGGGTTATATCTCCTGTAATAACTACCTTGGAGCCATATCCAATTCTAGTTAAGAACATCTTCATCTGAGCTGGTGTGGTATTTTGTGCCTCATCCAAGATAATAAAGGCATTATCCAAGGTTCTACCCCGCATGTATGCCAGGGGGGCAACTTCAATTAAGCCCTTTTCAGAGTTCTTTAAATATGCATCGGGTCCCATAATCTGATATAGGGCATCATAAAGAGGACGCAGATATGGATCTACTTTGCTTTGTAGATCTCCCGGTAGAAAACCTAGCTTCTCACCTGCTTCTATTGCTGGCCGAGTAAGAATAATCCTACTAACCTCATCATTTTTAAATGCGGTAATTCCCATTGCCATTGCAAGATAGGTCTTACCGGTTCCGGCAGGACCTATTCCAAATACAATCATTTTATTACGCATTTGATCCACATAGCTTTTTTGGCCAATTGTCTTTGGCTTTATAGGTTTTCCGTTAATTGTATGACATATTAAATCCTTATCTATCTCAACAATTTCTTTTTCTTTTGCTTCAAAGGAGAGGGCTAAGGCATAATTCACCTGCTGTTCTGTAATTATGTTACCTCTCTTGGAAAGTTCTAAGAGTTGTAAAAACACACTTTTTGCCTTGGTTACATTGTCAGAATCTCCAACAACCTTTATCTCACCATTTCTTTCTATGATTGTAACATTAAGAGTCTTTTCAATTATCTTAGCAAATATATCAAAATCGCCAAATATATTCTTTTCATGCTCCACTGGTATGTCAATTATTGTTTCCGTTATGCTCATCCGCCTGTTCAATCCTCCACTCACTCTCATCAATAAGCTTATATTCCCAAGCCTTTTCCTCAACTAACAATCTCCCCTGGGCAATACAAGTATTGTTCTTTATATCTATTTTAACATTATTCTGTGAAATATAAACATCATTCTCATTTAATAAGTTTAAATACCTATTTAATCTATTTTGTGCTATAGCTATAGCTTCTTCATTGCTATATTTGTCCTTTTGCTCTATATATTCTCTTATAGTTTCCGTACCATACTGAAAAGGAAGATAAAAGGTTTTAGTTATATGCAAGGTATTATTGCTAACAATTATATCATACATATCATAAGAAATACTAGGTTTATATAAAAATAATTTTCTCCCCAATACACTTATATAATATCCTTTTTTTTGATTATTTGTAAACACTCTTATGGTATGGTCTAGGGGAAATGAATCATAATAGTCATAGTATGAGCTACATATAATATCTGCACTAGCTATAACGGGCTTTTTATTAAGTATACCACCAAAGTCATCCATAATATCCACAACTCCCGATACTAGGATATCTCCCTTCTTAACAACATCCCCAGCCTTGACCATGGGGGTTCCTGTCCTAGTGATTATTTCTTTAACTACTGCATTCTTCGTTGCTACCATATGACTGGGAGCTGTTGCAGGAATAATTGGTACGGGCATATTGGTTTCAGTAATCTTTATAATAAGTCTTGTACCTTTAACCTCAGCAGAGACCCATCCTATATCATCATAGGCTGACCTAATTTCTTCTTCTATCTTATTACCAACAATCCTTTTTTTCTTGATTCCTGCCCTAATATCATTTTCAGCTAGAAACTTCACTATGGCCTCAGGCGTATATTTAGAACCACCTAAAACTTTAATATCCCAGATATATAATGACATTATGTACACCAAAATCATACATATTAATATACCCATAAAAAAGCCCTTTCTTTTTTTGTTTCTTATAATAAAAAAGGGCAGTCCATATTTTTTATCAATTTTAGGTACTAGTCTTGTTTTACGAAAAATAGGTTTTAATTTTTTATATTTTCCTGCTGACAGATTGAATTGATAGTATTCATTATCTCTGACTATATTCCATATATAGATTCTTCTATTACTGCATAGATTAATAAATCGTTCAGGTGAAGTACCCTTTATATGTATAGTCAGGTATCCAAAAAGCCAGTGTTTCAGCTTTCTTAGCATGAATAAACCCCCAATGATTTTCTATGATTTTATAGATAGTATATGGCCTTAATATATCCCCTAATCTTCATCTCGTCTTCAGTAAAATATAAAATATTTAATTCTTTTCCTTCAATGCATATCTTACATGACTTTGCTTGAACCTTTACTAGGTCTTGATTATATTCAATAATACTTTTATAATTTTCCAAACATATCTCATTCCTACCGGTAGCTGTAACGATAGGAGCACCAGCTATTACATCTGCTGGAAGATTAAGACTGCAGGATAACTGTTCTAAATATGAAGATCTAGGTGCCAGTTTTTTAACTTTTCTTGTGTCAATTCCCTTATATAATGTGTCCTTCGACTCCTTCTTAAACTTCTTATGTGACGATTTAAGGCCTTTAGCCATAGAATCCTCCTACAAACTATATTGCAACTGTTAATAATATATGTTTTTTTTACATAATGTAGACTAATATAAAAAACTTCCAATGATAATTCATTGGAAGTCCTTTTACATATTAATATTTGCGTTTTCTAGCTGCCTCAGATTTCTTCTTACGTTTTACACTGGGCTTCTCATAATGCTCCCTCTTACGGATTTCCTGTTGGATACCAGCTTTC
>JAAYRE010000196.1 GCA_012518935.1 Clostridiales bacterium | reverse complement strand
TTATTAATTAAAGAATACGATGAAGGAGGAATTGACCTTGCTTGAAATAAGAACAAATGAGGCGGACAATACTGCAAAAATACTTGTTATTGGGGTAGGAGGCGCAGGAAATAACGCTGTTAATCGAATGATAGAAGAGAATATCTTGGGTGTTGAATTTGTTGGTATTAATACGGACAAGCAGCATCTGAAGAATTGCAAGGCTCCTGTATGCATTCAGATTGGTGAAAAACTTACAAAAGGACTAGGTGCTGGTGCACAACCGGAAATTGGACAGAAAGCCGCCGAAGAAAGCAAGGAAGAATTGACAGAGCTCATTAAAGGGGCTGATATGGTATTTGTTACTTGTGGTATGGGTGGTGGAACCGGTACAGGTGCAGCTCCAGTTGTTGCACAGATAGCTAAGGATATGGATATCCTTACTGTAGGAATTGTAACAAAGCCATTTAAATTCGAAGCCAAAACTCGTATGGCTAATGCGACTTCAGGAATAGAACGACTGAAAGACCATGTAGATACGTTAATCGTAATTCCAAATGATAAGTTACTTGAAATTGTTGATCGTAGGACAACCATGCCTGATGCCCTAAGAAAGGCAGACGAGGTATTACAGCAGGGTGTACAGGGTATAACAGACCTTATCAATGTACCCGGTCTTATTAACCTAGACTTTGCCGATGTTAGAACTGTTATGAAGGATAAAGGAATTGCCCATATCGGCATTGGCACAGGTAGCGGAGATGATAAGTGTATTGAAGCTGTTAAACAGGCTATTACAAGCCCTCTACTGGAGACAACCATTCAAGGGGCAACCCATGTTATAATCAATATATCTGGTGATATTAGCCTTATAGAAGCCAATGAAGCTGCCACCTTGGTTCAAGAATTGGCTGGAGATTCTGCCAATATAATTTTTGGTGCCATGTATGATGATTCCAATCCCGATACAGCGTCAATTACTGTTATAGCAACTGGTTTAGACGGAAGGGCAAGGGAATTAGTTAAAACACCGGAATTCTTAAGAAGGGCAACACCTAGTTCTCCATATCGTGGTAGTACCATGAAGCCAGATATTGGTGCAAACAAGAGCTTTTCCAATCCTAGTCCCTATATTCCCCCAAGGAAAAGTAGCTATAATACCGATCCTAACCGTCCACCTGTTAGCCAGCCTGCTAAGGCTCCAACTAATACCAACACAGATCCCGGCGGTATAAAGATACCTGAGTTTTTGCAGAAAAATCGTAATAATAAATAAATAGAAAAAACATAATACATAAGAGATTTAGGCTGTCAGATTATTAAGTTAATAATAATCTGATAGCCTTTTTTGTACATAAAAGTACCTAAGAATAAAATAATGTAAAAATAAGTAAACGAAAAGTGGGAATACTCTACCAGAAAATGACAAATTATATAAGACTAACAAGTTATAATCATGATGATGATCATCATTCCATACTTAAGTGAGAAATGCTTGGAGGTGAATATTGTATTTAGAGGTCTATCCGGATATTGTATTTCTAATTAACTTTTCCTTTGATTTTATACTGATTTTCCTGCTAAAAAAGATAAACAAGAAAGGCACCAGTATGATACGGATGATTTTGGCAGCTATAGTTGGAGCAATATTTGCAGTTATTATTGCCATTTTTCCTTGGTTAAATAAAATCATTAAGTTTGCAATAATCTATGTGACTGCATCATTACTGATGATACGCATTGCCTTTGGTAAACTAAGCACTTGGGATATTATTAAGCAATGGATTGTCTTAAACTTGATTACATATTTTGTAGGTGGATTAATGAATTCAGTTTACTATCATACAAATCTAAGGTTGTTCTTAATCAAAATTGGTAATGGTAATATTTTTAGTAATATTCCCATTATATTTATTATTATTGCCCTGGTTATAATAACTCTAATTGCCAGTTTTATTATATGGTTTCTTAGACTCTATAAGCTTCATAGACCACTAATCTATGATGTAGAGCTTGTTCTTAAAGATAAGCATCTGCAAACCAAAGGATTGATGGATACTGGCAACTGTCTTTATGACCCAATAACTAAAAAGCCTGTTATGGTTATGGAAAACACCTTGATGGATGAGCTTATTACATCGGATATTAAGGGGGAGCTAGACCTTGCCAAACGTTATTTAGACGGAGAAATAGATGATATGCCTTGGGATTATAATGATAGAGTGTTTCGATTCAGCTTTATTCCTTACAGATCTCTTGAAAAAACTGGTATGTTACTGGGGATAAAGCTTGATAAGGTAACGGTCTTTACAGGAAAGGAAAGCATCTGCAATGAAAAAGTTACTGTAGCAATCTGTGATAACAGATTAACTGCTAGAGATGATTACCATGTTATTTTACATAAGGAACTATTGTAAGATACTTTATTTGAGCTATAAAAATGGGAGGGTATATATGCTTTTAAAGTTGTCAATACATAATAAATTTCAATTTCGAATGATTCCAGACCTACGAACTATCATCTTTGGACAAAGAGGAGAAATCCATTATATAGGAGGTTCGGATATACTGCCTCCCCCTTTGGATTCAGTTAGAGAAGCTGAAGTTATTAATGGGCTTGGAACTGAGCGGGATGGGGAAATGAAAGCCATCTTGATTGAACACAATCTTAGGCTTGTAGTATATATAGCAAAAAAATTCGATAATACAGGAGTAGGTGTGGAGGATTTAATATCCATTGGAACCATAGGTCTTATTAAAGCCATTAATACCTTCAATCCCGATAAAAATATTAAACTTGCTACATATGCCTCAAGGTGTATTGAAAATGAAATACTAATGTATCTTAGGCGAAACAATAAAACCAAACTGGAGGTTTCTATTGATGAGCCTTTGAACGTGGATTGGGATGGAAATAAGCTACTATTATCAGATATATTAGGCACTGATGAGGATGTTATATCACGGAATATCGAAGAGGAAGTGGATCGTAAGCTGCTTAGAAAAGCTTTATCCAAATTATCGGAGAGGGAAAGAATTATTGTAGATTTAAGATTTGGACTTAACAATGAGGATGGTAATGAGAAGACTCAAAAAGAAGTGGCAGATTTACTTGGAATATCTCAATCATATATATCAAGATTAGAGAAAAAAATTATAAAACGTCTGAAAAAGGAAATGGTTCGTTTTGAATAAAATCTAGATAATGGAAATTATTACAATGTAAATATCAGTATAAAGAGCTTAAAAAAAGTGAATCATTATTGTTAGCAAACATTTTAATGCATGGAGTTTATAGGCCTTCATGAATTTAGCTAATAATGATTACATGATGATTCGGAGGTTTCGTTATGGCTCTTTATAAAGTTGAGATATGTGGTGTAAATACATCTAAGCTACCATTATTGAAAAATAGTGAAAAAGAAGCATTATTTAAGAAGATTCTAGCTGGCGATAAGGAAGCAAGAGAAGCATATATCAAGGGAAATCTACGACTTGTACTTTCTATTATACAAAGATTTTCAAACAGTAATGAAAATGTTGATGACCTATTCCAAATAGGTTGTATTGGACTGATGAAGGCTATTGATAATTTTGATATAACACAAAATGTTAAATTCTCCACCTATGCTGTTCCAATGATTATTGGTGAAATACGACGCTATCTACGGGACAATAATTCAATACGTGTCAGCCGTTCTTTGCGTGATACAGCATACAAAGCAATATATGCTAAAGAAGCATTAATGAAAAAGAATGAGAAAGAGCCTACAATTACAGAGATAGCCGAAGAAATCGGTATAAGTAAAGAAGATATAGTCTATGCTCTTGATGCAATTCAAAGTCCAGTATCTCTATATGACCCTGTGTACGTAGAGGGAGGAGATGCTCTATATATCATGGATCAGGTAAGTGATAAGAAGAACAAAGAAGAAAATTGGATTGAGGCTATATCTCTAAAAGAGGCTATGGAAAAACTTCCCCCAAGGGAAAATAATATTATAAAATTAAGATTCTTTGAGGGCAAGACCCAGATGGAGGTGGCAAAAGAAATAAATATATCTCAAGCACAGGTTAGCCGTTTAGAAAAATCAGCAATAAAGAATATGAGAAATTATTTGATGGGTTAAGGCTTTAAAACCTATTTCTCCTATGGTATAATCTCCTTATCAGAAGATATAACATAATGGGGGCTAAACTTATGAAGATGAAAATGATGAATTGGTTTAAGAAAATTTATGGAGATAATGAAGGAGTCAGTGTTTATTATGCTCCAGGCAGAGTTAATCTAATTGGTGAACATACTGATTATAACGGCGGCCATGTGTTTCCCTGTGCGTTGGGAATAGGTACTTATGGAGCAGTGCGTTTGCGTGATGATAATACCTTACGCTTTTACTCCATGAATTTCTCTAATGAAGGAGTAATCACTTCTTCCTTGGATAAGATTTTGTCTGGGGATGAATTGATTTATCATAGAAAGAATGACTGGGCAGATTACCCCAAAGGTGTACTTTGGGCATTTGCCCAGCATTCTTTAAGGGAAAAACATAATATAAAAGATGAACATACCCTAATTAATAAAGGAATGGATATTCTAGTCTATGGAGATATACCCAATGGTTCAGGATTATCATCATCAGCCAGCCTAGAGGTACTTATGGCATACATAGTCAAGGACTTATTCGACTTGGAGATAAGCTTAAAAGAGATCTCCCTTCTATGTCAATATGCAGAGAATAAGTATATAGGGGTAAACTGCGGTATTATGGATCAATTTGCAGCGGCAATGGGAAAGAAAAACCATGGAATCTTCCTGGATACCGCAACACTGGAATATGAATATGCTCCAATCAACCTAGAAGGTAAAAAAATAATTATTGCAAATACTAAAAAAAGACGGGGACTTAATGACTCTAAGTATAATGAAAGAAGAAGTGA
>JAAYRE010000195.1 GCA_012518935.1 Clostridiales bacterium | reverse complement strand
CTGTAATAAAAACATCTATTATTAAGCTATAAGTTTTAATTTAAAAACTTAAGTAGATTTCTTTTGATAATTTAATATATTAATAAAAATATTAGATAAACTTTCTTCCCATGTTTTTAAATGATATAAATAAAAAGTACTCAAGGGTGGATGTTGAAAGTACTCAAAGGTGGGCATTGATTTCGCACAAAAATATAACGAGGTGAAATATCTCCCGCTTCTTTAAGCGGCAGGGTTACTAATAACTAAATAGGTGGTAAGATATAATTTCCCACCTCGTTGAAGCACCTCGTTGAAACGGTGTGTAGAAATAACAAGAAGTTTCCTCGATGCTTAAAGCGGCTTATTTTCAAAAATTATCATAAAAATTAATGAGGTGTATGTATGGAAAAGATTGTTGTGTCTGAAAACAAGAGATATTTGATGTATGAGAGCGGCAAACCTTTCTTTTGGCTAGGCGATACTGCATGGTTACTATTCCAAAACCTTAGTTTTGATGAAGCAGAAAAGTACATAAAGAACAGAGCCGATAAAGGCTTTAATGTAATTAAGGCCGTGATTGTTCATAAGCCTACCGATGCAAATTTTTATGGCGAACATGCGCTATATGATGAAAGCATAACTAAAACTTTCGTTGATGGCAGCCCTGATTTAGAGCACGAAAACAGTTATTGGAACCATATTGACAGAATATTAGACATGGCTGAAGAAGCAGGTTTATATTTGGGGCTACTTCCCGTCTGGGGCAGTGTTGCAGACAGTGGGTGTTTAAATGATGTCAATGTTGTAGAATATGGTACTTGGTTGGCAAAGCACTTTAAAGAAAGAAACAATGTTGTGTGGATTATTGGAGGGGACACTAAGGGTGATGAGCATCTTGATTTGTGGAACACATTAGGTAATACTATAAAATCTCATGATCCAGGTAAATTAATGACATTTCATCCTTATGGAAGAACTCAATCATCATATTGGTTCCACGAGGCTTCTTGGCTGGATTTTAATATGTTTCAGTCAGGACACAGGCGATATAATCAAAAGGTTAAAGCAAATGAGGATCAAAGCTTCAATCTATACATTGGACAGGATAACTGGCGCTACGTTGTGGATAGTTATCAAAAAGCCCCTATAAAACCTACTTTGGATGGTGAACCTTCATATGAGAGCATACCTCAAGGTCTACATGATCCCACTCAGCCTTACTGGGATGCAAATGATGTAAGACGGTATGCATACTGGTCTGTTTTTGCAGGCTCATGCGGACATACTTATGGACATAATTCAATCATACAAATGCACAAACCAGACGGTAGAAAGGGTGCTTATGGGGTACGTGAGTATTGGTATGATGCAATTGATGCAGAGGGCGCATCTCAGATGCATCATTTGAAGGATTTATTACTCTCAGTTCCTTATTTTGAAAGAATTCCAGATCAGTCGGTAATTGACGGGGATGTAGGTGAAAAATATGATCGCTTGCTAGCAACAAGAGGTGACAGTTATCTTTTTGTTTACACCTTTACCGGTCGCAGTATTCGTATAAAGATGGGGAAAATATCAGGCGATAAAGTAAATGCTTTTTGGTTTGATCCCAAAACAGGTAAAATGCAAAAAGCAGGAGTTTATGACAACAAAGGAGTATTAGAATTCACACCTCCTAATAATGATGCGGCAGGTCCTGATTATGTATTGGTACTTGTAGATAGTAACAAAAATTACTTTGAATAATGACGATATTATTTTGATGTATTGGGCATTTTGCGATATTTTATTTTTTGAGTTCCGCCATGCAGTATGTTGTGGTTATGAATAGATGCTATGCACCGCATATTGTATAGCTAATATTTTTTAAGGTTACATCGCAAAAGCCTTATTGAATTAAGAATGCGGTATATGACTTTCCGCTATTTTAACGAATTCGTAGCATCATATTTTCTTGTATTAAATCGCCAGGTCACAAGCCCAAGATAATCATGGTGTCCGCTGTCGTTCGCTTGATACGCCGTTTTTGAATGTTGCACCATGCTCAAGATAAAAATGGTGTCCGCTGTAGCTGGTGGAAATAAGATAGCTACGAATTCAGTCAGGTAAAGCATTCGTTATTTTGTGTATGTGGGGAGTTGAAGAAATGAAGGTAAAAAGATTCTTTTCAACAAAACGTGTTTTCTTTAGATTCCTTTTGCAATTTATAGCGTTTCTTTTATTACCTGTCATTTTTGCATCCTCGCTATACCTATCCTCGGTGCAGCAGGCTGAGCAAAGTTGTATTGATGCAAGCCTAATTTCTTTGCGTCATGTCAGAAATGAATTTGATAGTTATGTTAGAGCACTTGACCAAGTTGCTACTCAAATAATGTTTGAACCTCAGTTAAATAAGATGGCTACCATTTCTAGACCTGATTATGGTAGCCTTGAGGTTTATTCAATTCAACAATTTGGTGAGTCTTTAAAATCTAAAATGAGTTCTTCACCACATATTGATACTAGTTTTATATTGTTAATGGAAAATGTATCTGCAGCATATTATAAGGATTATGTAGTATTTGATCTTGAATTTTTTTATAATAATTTTCTAAAGTATAGTGATTATAGCTTTGATGAATGGAATAATATTATTTTTCAATATAAAAACCCCTTTTTCCTTCCGGAAGGTCAGATTATCAAAGAGGGTGTAAGTACAAATGCTTTAACTTATGTTTTTCCATTAAGAGCAGGTTATACTGGCAGAAAAACTGTTCTTTTCTTCATTAGTAAAGAAAAACTTGAAGAGTTTTGTACTGGAACAGAATCAAATCTTAACCGCAATATTTATATATTGGATTCTGAAGGTAAGCTATTATTCAATAACATAAGTTGTGATTTCGAATACAATAACCTGAACTTATCATTACAGATTGATGACAAGCAGATTGAAGGTTTCTATTTTGATACAATTGAAAGTGAAAAGTATATGGTGGTTTATGCACGCTCTCAACTAAAGGATGTAATTTTTACAGAGGTTATTCCACAATCACTTGCAATGGAAAAAGTCATTGATATAAAGCAAACGACTTTATACATGGTTATTGCTTATCTTATCATTGGGATTCTCAGTGCTATTTCTTTTGCTCAGCGTAACAGTAGACCGATAAACGAATTAATTAATAAACTTATACCATTTTCACATAAACTCGATAACACACCTCATAAAAAGAACGTAAATGAATACGAGTATATAACAACTGGAGTAGATTACCTAAAAAATACAGTTGAAGAAAGTTATAACGAATTAAAAGATATCTTTTTAGATCGTATTTTTAATGGTAATTTTAACAATCAAGACGAAATAAAACAGGCGGGAGAAAAATTAAATATAAATATTGATAGCTCTCATTATTGTGCTGCAATAATTAAATTTGTTTATCCAGACGATAAGAAGGATATTTATGAGCTTGATATTCAAGAGAATGATATAGAAAATATTTGCAACGAATTTATTCAAGAACTACCTGAATTTATTTTTGGTGCACGAATAAGAAAGCAACAAATCAGTTTGCTTTTCGTCTTTCAAGATAATAATACTGAAGCTATAGAAGACATAATGTATTTCTTACTTAAAACCAGAAATGATATACAAGAGCACGAAGGGGTGGACATTATTTCTGGTGTTGGTCGAATGGTTTCAACTTTGACGGATGTTCAATATTCCTTTGAACAAGCACTATTTGTTCTGAAAAATGTAGAAAAGGGACAATATGGAGTTTATAGATATGATGAATTACCAGATACAAGTATAGAAAATATTTTTTATTATCCAATTGAAATGGAACATAAACTCATTAATTACACCAAAGCAGGTGATTTCAAAAATGTTCAATCGCTTCTTGACACAATATATGAGGAAAATATAACTAAACGTAAACTTACTAGAAGAGTAGGTGCATTATTAATGGGTAATCTCCAATCTACCCTTTTAAAAATATGTGCTGATTCATACATAGAACCAGAATATTCGAAGAAAATACGCCAACTAAATGTTAACATGCCTCAGGCAGTGGTACTAGAAAGAATCACAAATATCTTCTTAGAAATATGCGAATTGTATTCACTTAAAAAGTCAAATCAAAAAGATAGTTTAATTAATGATATAATCAAATTTGTTCAAGATCATTTTGATGATCCAATGATGGGTGTTCCTATGGTAGCAGAAAAATTTAATTTCTCTGAATCATACTTTTCACAGTTTTTTAAAGAATATACTAATCAGAATTTCAGTACATATCTTGAAAAATACAGAATTAATAAAGCTAAGGAGCTTATTTGTGAAAACAAATATGATTTAGAAAATATTTCATGCATGGTTGGTTATAACAACAGCAATACATTTCGTAGAGCATTCAAACGAGTAGAGGGAATAACGCCTTCAGCGTATAAAGAAAATGCTCGTAATAAATAGTCCAATTCCTTTAATTAAATAACACATAATACATTATATAACAATTGAAATTGATTTTGCACACCTTCTAATAAATTGTACGGTCAAAATAAACAAAAAAATAAGAATTTGCACGGTAATATTTAGATGAAAGTTGTAAAGAATTTAAGAGCTCATTAAAATGAATTCATCAAGCAATAGTCATGTTGCTTCGAGTACAAAAATATTTTTAGGAGGTATACCATGAAAAAATCATTAAGTATTCTTTTAATTGTGATGGCTATGGTTGTAATGGTAACAGGATGCGGAACTCCACCAGAAAGCACTACGCCATCAACATCTGGAAACGATCAAACAGGCTCAGTGGACAATGGAAATGAACAGAAAAGTCTTTACAATCCAGCAGGAACATACCCGATTGTAAACGAAAAAATCACACTTACCATTCTTGCACCTTCTGACGGTGAGTATGACAGAAATGAAAATCTATTTACCAAAGAACTTGAAGAAAAAATGAACATTGACATTGAGTTTAGTGTTGCACAGGCAGGCGGCTTTAAAGAAAAAATGAATTTGATGTTTGCATCAGGCGATTTAACAGACATCGTTACAACTGGTGCAGGCGGTACAGACAGAATGGACAAGGCAACAGAAGCATTGCTAGGTTCTCAAGGATTAATTATTCCTTTAAATGAGTATATTGATAGTGTTTCTATAGGTTATAGTGAAGCATTTAAACAGCTTCCTGGGTTAAGAGAATTTATCACCACTCCTGACGGTAACATTTACTCATTACCAAATGTAGACGGAAGTCTACATATCCAGTTTAATAATAAATTATGGCTCAACACTGTTTGGCTTGATAATCTTGGTCTTGAAAAACCAACCACAACAGAAGAACTATATCAAGTTCTAAAAGCATTCAAAGAGCAAGATGCTAATGGTAACGGTGATCCAAATGATGAAATACCATTATCTACTTGTAAGTCAGGTTCTGGCGTAGAATTAGATGGTTTCCTAATGAATCCATTTATATTATCACCACAAAAGGAAAAAATGTGGGTTGATAATGGTAAAGTCGTTTATAGTCCAATTGAAGATGAATATCGTGAAGGTCTTGCGTATGTAAACAAGTTATATGAAGAAGGATTAATCTATCCTGAATCATTCACACAAGATAAGAACGCACAGGTTAATATAAATGAAGGTGGCGAGGATACTGTTATTGGTGCTTTTCTTGCTCAACGTCCTGGGTACGCAAATGATCTATCTACGCTACCTAATAGCAAAAAATGGGAGCAATATGAATCACTTGCACCTATTAAAGGTCCTGATGGAGTAGCTAGAGCTGCTTGGAATCCATATGCTCAGTATCAGACTGGTATAGCTTCAATAACAAGCCAATGCGAGTATCCTGAAGCTGCATTCAGACTTATTGACTATATTGCAACACCCGAAGGCACACTACGCACTGCTGAAGGAGTTGAGGGCAATGGCTGGAGAAAAGCAACAGCTGATGAAAAAGGACTTGATGGTCGCCCTGCAACGTTTGCACAACTAACAGATGGAAAAATCGAAAACTCCGGTTGGGGTCAACTTTGCGGTCTTGTAAGAACACCTGATTTTGTTCTTTCATATGCATATGCTCAAGATCCCTATGCGGACGATGTTGTTCCGTTGGTAGGCAGGCAGATACTTCTTTATTTCGGTTCATTGGAACATCAAGAAGTTGCACAACCTTTAGAATCAATACTTCCTGAGCTTTATTATTCTCAAGAACAAATTGAAGAACTATCATTACTAAAAACAACCATTACTGACTATGTTAATAGTTCTATTGTACAATTTGTTACAGGTGAGATGGACATAGAAAAGGATTGGGATAGTTACATTAAACAAATGAATAATCTTGGAGTGGGTCGTTACCTTGAAATAGTACAATCTGCATATGATGTAAGTAGTTTTAATATTGATTAGTTTATTTGAATAAATTTTTACAGAAAAACACTAGATGAACGGTAAAAATAGAAAATAGTGTAGAAATTAAAAATCATTTCCAGATTGAGTTCAGTCTGATGAAGTTATGACAGACTCAATCTGGAATATAAACAAATATCGGTAACAACTAATTTACAGCAGCGGGAACTACAAAATACATGATACGCTCATGCAAGGAGGTAACGAATTTGGAGCTAGGAAACAAAAATTTTGTTAGACTTAAAAAAGGAATAATCAGGCACTGGCAGTTATATCTGCTTGTACTACCTCCGATTTTATATTTAATTATTTTTAAGTACGTACCAATGATTGGATCGATTATAGCATTTAAAGACTATAGTTTTGTAGATGGAGTTTTTGGTAGTAAATGGGCGGGAACAAAGCACTTTATAAAGTTCTTTAAATCTCCCCAGTTTAAAACCTTAATGAGTAATACTATAGGATTATCTTTGTATCAAATAATAGCAGGTGTTCTCCCACCTATTTTGTTGGCGCTTGCACTAAACTATGTACGTAATAGAATATATGGAAAAACAGTACAAATGGTAACATATATGCCATATTTTATTTCAACGGTATTAGTAGTTGGAATGATGTCTCAGCTTCTTTCAATAAGGGGACCAATAAACCAGATAATAGGAGCTTTTGGCGGGGATTCTATTCATTTCATGGGTGCGCCAAAGATATTTAAAACTCTTTATGTATTTTCG
>JAAYRE010000020.1 GCA_012518935.1 Clostridiales bacterium | reverse complement strand
TTCAAATTAAATGGATAATCCATATTAAGATGTATCCAGAATAGAGGCTCCCTGTAATCATGGAATACATTGCGGTAAAACTCCTTGTATTCCTCATCGGTACAATCATTGGGATGCTTTGCCCACAGAGGTGAAGTATTATTAAGAGGCTTAGGTTTGTTATCTGCCTTATCAGTTTCAGCAGTTTCAGCAGTTTCAACAGCCTTTCCATCCTCATCTACAGTTGTGGATATAACTTCATCCTCCTTCTTCTCATCACTTACTTCTTCAGGATCATTGGCATTCTTTAAGTATATTTCCACAGGCATAAATGAACAGTACTTATTAATTACTTCCTTAATGCGATATTCATTGGAGAATTCATAGCTATCATCATTAAGATATAGGGTTATGTCAGTACCACGGACGGTCTTACTTCCTTCACCCATCTCATATTCTGTTCCACTTTCAGATTCCCAATGAACTGGCTTTGCATCCTTTTGCCATGACAAAGTCTCTATAGTAACCTTGTCTGCCACCATAAATGCTGAATAAAAGCCAAGTCCAAAATGTCCGATAATCTGATCATCATTGGTCTTATCCTTATATGTTTCTATAAACTTCTTAGCTCCAGAAAATGCAATCTGATTAATATATTCCTTTACCTCATCTGCAGTCATTCCAATACCATTGTCAGAGAAGCATATTGTCTTTTCTTCCGGATTAATTGTTACAACAATCTTATAATGATTGTCATCAGGTAATTCTGCCTCTCCCATTATCTCAAGCTTTTTTAATTTTGTTATGGCATCTATACCATTTGATATCATTTCACGGACAAATATGTCATGGTCTGAATATAACCACTTCTTAATAATCGGAAACAAATTATCCGAATTAATTGATAAATTACCTCTTTCTCTACTCATGCTCTGCCAATCAGGTTCAATATCTATCTTAACCTGATATGCCTCCTTTCCTAGTTATGTATTGAAAGCTCCTAGCTTTCCATTATCATTTATAATAATACTTGATATATAAAAAGTCAAGAAAAATTTAGCACTCTACTAATGAGAGTGCTAACAATTAGTTGATGTATTATTCATTATATGTGATCCTTTGGATCTTTAAAAAACTTCTAACCCAGTCATCCCATAATTGTTCCAGGGTTTTATCCAAGGTAAATGTCTTAATTGCTGTTCCTGTAATAATATAAAGCTCATTCTTTTCAAAACGAACATTAATAAATAATCCGCCCACATCTTCAAGTTTTATCCTTCCACCCATACTATCAACTAATCTATATACCTCTTCCTTGGGTAGCTGAAAGACGAGCTTCATTGATAGTGGGGTTTTGTTACCACGGATAATAGAAAATGCAATCCCTCTAATCTCGCTCCATAATACAGCAGCTTTCTCTATTCTATCCTCTATTTCTTCTTGTGAAAAAAAATCCTTATAAAATTGACCGGATACCTTAAAGTTTGTGAATGTTTGAATCTCCATTTCTTTCAAGATAAATTCATCAAACAAAGAATTTGTAAGAAGCATTGACATAAAGGATTTAACATCTTCAATCTTTAGTGAAATCATATCTAGTAAACCTACCTACTCTCTTTTTCTTAATATTTGGATTATATTGTATGTTCAATGAATTTCCTAGTATATATTTTTTTATAATACAAACAATAGATTACAATATAATCTTTATAGTCATGGCTTCAATAAATTGACACAAATGATAGTGAATCATAATATTTAGGAGGTTTATCTTATGTATTTTGAACCCACCAAAAAGACTTATTATCGTTTCCCTTCTGCCAAGAGTGTAACAAAATTAGTTGACAGAATGTACTTTCCAGAAAAACCAAGCCACGCAAAAGATAAGACCATTTATCAGTATTCCACAAAGAATTATATTCAGGAAAAGGAACAATATTATGATCTATAGTATTCTAGAAAGCAAGACTTATTAAAAAAAGCAGAAGCAAATGTGCCGGGTAAAAGGTGTAAAAGAAATATTTTATATCTTTACCCTTTTTGCCATTGTAAAATGCTATGGGTATCATAGCAAATACTGCAAATGCCAGTATAACATCTTGGTTTATCAGTAATATTCCTAAAACAAGCAGAATCTTACTTCCCCTAAAGAGATAAAATGCTACTATCAGTAAGACACCTTTATAGCTATAATCCGTCCTTAACACAGCTGCAACTAGACAAGCAGCAATGGTGATAATTGCATTAATTATATTAACATAGACCATATTATCTTTATATTTCTTCTCTATTATACTCATAAAATATATAGTCGCAAGTCCAATAAATAAAGTAAAAAATACATTCTGATAGGACATAAATCTTTTCACTACTGTATCAAAGATCTGATTATCAGAAAAGATTTTTGGCAAATCTGTTTTTATATTTCCACTGGATGACTGAAAAAAGGAATTATAAAAGGCCAAATCAAAGAAAATCTCAGATATCAGTGCAAAGATTCCTAATCTCTTTAGATAGTTTGGAACACTCCGGGTGTGGTAAAAACCCTCCACCAGTAAAAATACAAAGATGGGAAAAGCTAGTCTGCCAATTACTCTGCCAGCTATATAGATCCATGTGTTTTGTGGGATAAATATGGCTGCTATATGGTCTATTAGCATAGTAATAATTGCAATTATTTTTAAAGCAAATGTCGTCATAATATATACCTTCCTTTATATATGCATTCTCTTGTTTAATTCGTTTTTCATATTCTCCCCTTGGAACAATATAAGGATTGATAGGGATATTATACTTGCAGCTACACATATGACAGATGGGAAGGACACATTTAACCATCCAAATACTATGAAAATCACAGGTATAAATCCAAAGATAGCATCAATAAAAATATATATAATTAAGTCCCTAACACCTATCTTTAATATCTTGGCCGCTACAGCCATAACTATCATTGCCAAAACACAGACTGAAGGTATGACATAATCAATGGACCATCCTATCCATCCCATGGATTTATCCCACAGAACCGACAGGATACATATTATACCTACCTGCCACAGGATGGTCTTCGGAATATTGTTCTTCTTTCGTATTATAAAAAACAAACTTATCCACATGCAAGCTATCCCAGCGGCAACCAATATTGACCAGCGGGATTCCTTAGTGAATATCATATTAACAGCAAAGCTTGCCACTACAGCCACAATGGATATTAATATAAGTATTCTGATAAAAAGATTAAATTCCTGATATATGGTTGGAATATGGGGAAATACATTTTCCTCCCCATTCTTATCCTCAAGAATACTTGCACATAAAGGGCAAACAACATGATCTCCCTTGATATTAACCTTACAATGGATACACTTGTTCATTTACTACACTCCATTCTATTAGTAAGCCAATCTATATTTCTTTAGCATTTGTAGATATAGTAACAGGTACCTCTTCATCGGTTAGATGGCGGAAAAAATTCTTTTGTATGTCAGTTCCAGTATAAGGAGAGGTAAAACTGACCACCAGCTTATCCTGAAATGAGCATATGGCAATCTGAGGTCTTCTTGCACTGGTAAAACATGAGAACATGTTAATATAGGGAGCCAACTCAGGGCTTATGGTAACCTTACCAATATTAGACAGGGTTGCTGTTACCCCTTTATCATGTATGCGGTCTGCTATACGAAGTATTATATCTTTTATTGACAAGGGTACCACCCTCATAAAGGCATTTTGCTCTAAAGCCAGTAGACGATTCATGTGGGCAGTTATACTATCCTGAGTAAGTTCCTTCTCAAAACTTTCTTTCACTTTTATAATAATATCCTCTAGCTTATCACTTGATGTGCTAAAATCGTATTTTATATTAATAGTTGAAAAGAAATTCCTAGCTGTAACCGATGGAAAATAAGCCCTAAGATTTACTGGCACTGATAGCACTATGGGATACTTCCTGCTCCGGGCAGGCATTTCCATATAAATAGCTTTTATAAATACAGCTGTTAGATATATAGTAAGGGTAGTGTTATATCTATGGGCAAGTTCAAGAACCTTCTTTACAGACATAACCCCTTCAATTACTTTCATGCGATTATCTATGGTTCTCCTACCTTGAATATGATATGCTTTTGTAACCTTAACTCTTTTAGGTAGTTTTGTGTTGGTATAATGCTTTAAGAAGCTATCATCCATCTTCTGCGAAAGGGATGCATCATAATCCAGTACAGGGAGCTTGTCCTGAAAATCATCATGATATTTGACTGTTATATAATAATATAGTAGGGTCTTTAAAAAGCCTAATGCTCCAGTTCCATCTGTAAGAGAATGATATACTTCAAGATTAATCCGATTCTTATAATAGGTAACCTCAAACAATAAGTTCTTACGATTGGGATAATATATCATGCTACAAGGCAGTTTGGATTCCTCTACTACTTCAGGCATTAATTCTGTACTTTCAAAATAATACCAAAACACTCCCTTCCTAAGGACAGTACGATAAAAGGGAAAAAGAAGCATGGTTTTATCTAAAGCATCTTGCAGAATATCCCCATCAATATCCTCTTTCATGTCACAGACAAAGCGAAAAACCTTAGTATCCTTCTCATTGCTTGTGGGAGGAAATATTTTTGCGGCATTATCTAATTTTGTCCATTCTACAGGTCTTCTTGTCATAGATATTAACCCCTTCATTTTAAATAGTACAGACTATATAAAAACTCTACCTATAATGTATCATTCAAAAATTCATTAATCAACTGATAGCTTCTCTTAACGTGAACAAAATGCTTGGGTAAGGATATAAAACCATGAAGAGAATCCTTCATACGATGTATAAACACTGTATTACCATGTTCCCTTAATTTCTTACCATAGGCTTCTCCCTCATCCCTTAAAGGATCATACTGTGCCGTAATTATCAGGGTTCTTGGTTGGTCTGATAAGTCATCTGCAATAAGTGGTGCTAGGTAAGGATTAAACAAATCCTCATCTGAGCTTCTATACAAATCCATATAATCCCTTATTCTCTTAGATGTAAGTAGATAATCTGTACCATATTCTCTGATTGAAGGAAAGCCTGTCTCATCACTATGATCATTATGGGTAGAGGGATATATAAGTATTTGCTTTGTAACCTTAAATTCACCCCTATCCCTGGCCTTAAGAGATACTGCTGCAGCTAGGTTACCACCAGCACTATCACCGATAAGGACTATATCCTCCTTGTCCACTCCAAATAAGGTTAAATCAAGAAAAATCTCCCTAGCAACTGCGTAACAATCCTCTAGGCCACATGGAAAAGGATGTTCCGGTGCCAGCCGATAATCCACAGAGACTACTACACAGCCGGTCATAGAAGCCATATGGGCACACACATTACTATAGCTGTCAATATTGCCTATAACCCAGCCACCACCATGAAAGAAAATCAGCACCTTTTGCTTATCCTTAACTGAGCTATCAGGAGGCAAAAAAAGCCTTACCGGAATTTCATAATCAATTCCGGCAATTTTATGATCCCATATCGTATAGCGAGGTTTTAGATATGGACGTACTATATTGTTCACTTGTCGATGGAGCTTATAATTCTTCTTTACATCCAAATCTGGATATGACAATGCTTTTAATGCAATTCTCATTGCCTTGTTGATTGCCATAAAAACCTCCACTTGTTTTTATTTACATTCTAAATGAGTTACAAATAAAAGTCAATTATACTTGATATAAGTTTGTCCATACTTATTGACTTTTATATTCACTACTGATACCTATATTTCTTATTAAGCTTTATATTCTCTGTTAGCCTTATATCTCTTGATGATGAGCCTACTTGTATTTCATACTCCCCAGGTTCTACTAAAAAGCTACAGCCATCTTCATCATAAAATCCAAATGAATCCTTATGAAGACATATTTCAACTATCTTTTCTTCATTTGGCTCCAAATAAAGCTTATCAAATCCCTTTAATTCATGGATTGGTCTTGGTATAGAAGCCTCCTTAGAAGCTACATAGACCTGTACCACTTCTGCTCCTGCTAGAGCACCGGTATTTCTTATGGTAGCCCTAACCCTAACATTAACATCATCTTCTACACTGGATTCATCAAGTTCAATTTCTAGATTACTATATTCGAAGGATGTATATGAAAGGCCATGCCCAAAAGGAAATTCTGGCTCAACATTATAGCTATCAAAATACCTATAGCCCACATAAACTCCTTCCTTATAAGTAACCTTTCCATATTTGCCAAACTCACCTATGCTATGGGCAGGAGAATCCATAAGTTTTTTAGGAAAGGTCTCAGCCAATTTACCTGAAGGGTTTACTTGACCAAGAAGTACCTTTGCCAAGGCTCTTCCCCCTTCCATACCGGCATAATAACTCCAAACAATTGCCTTTGCATCATCAGACCAAGCTCCCATCTCTACTGGTGAGCCAGCCACAATAACAACCACAGCATTAGGATTAACAGCTAAAACCTCTTTTATTAACCTATCCTGGCCATAGGGTAGCTTCATATCTTCTCTATCCTTACCCTCACAATCATATTCATGGTCTAGCCCTGCAATTATTATAACTTCGTCAGTTTCCTTTGCCAGTAAAACTGCCTCTTGTAACAATTTAAGACTATCCTGCTGCCAGTTAAGCTCCTTCTCTATTTTTGTGGGAACATAATATCCCTTAGCATATTTAACTTCCACCTCTCCCCCTAATTGCATTTTTAACCCCAGAAGAGGTGATATTTCATACAATGCTTTAATCTCAGCACTTCCCCCACCACTTGCATGAACCCGTTCAGCATTTTGACCAATAACGGCCAAAGTTTTAATTTTGTCCTTTTGTATAGGCAGCCTATTATCCTGGTTCTTAAGTAGAATTATGGATTCCTCTGCACATTCTAGGATGGCCCTTTGATGTTCTGGAGAATTATAGGTACCTGTGGCACGATCCCTTCTATCATCACCTAGCATATTCAGTCTAAGCATGGTTCGAAGTATATTACGGATCTTTTTATCAATATACTCTTCTTTGATTTTACTGCTTCTTACAGCCTCCAATAATGGGTCTGCCATATAATAATTATCAAAGTCTCCATCTACAGACATCTCAATGTCAAGACCTGACTGGCCAGCTTCCCTTGTATCATGGACCCCGCCCCAATCTGAAATCACAGCTCCATCATAGCCCCATTCATCCCTGAGAATACTTGTAAGCAAATACTCACTTTGAGAACTATGCTCTCCGAACAAACGATTATAGGCACCCATTATGGTATAGCTTCCACCCTTATCTATAGCTGCTTTAAATCCAGGGAAATAAATCTCCCTTAAGGACCTCTTATCTAGGTAAGTATCTACTGCCAAGCGGTCAGTCTCCTGATTATTTGCTGCAAAATGCTTAACGCAAGCAGCCACATCATTCTCCTGGATTCCCTTAATAAGTGGAGCTACCAACTCCTCTATTAGTCTGGGATCCTCACTCATATACTCAAAATTTCTACCACATATAGGGCTTCTCTTAATATTAATGCCCGGAGCCAATATAACATCCTTCCCCCTGCCTCTTGCTTCTGCTCCTAATACCTTACCGGTTTTATAAGCCTGCTCTCTGCTCCAAGTCGAAGCTAGAGCACTATTGCTGGGAAGATATGATACTTGATCATCGGTGCTACTAACATTTATCCATTGGTCTAAAGCAAACTCCTTACGTACACCCATGGGGCCGTCAGACATTTTAAGTGCAGGTATTCCCAGTCTCTCTACTGCAGCGGTCTGAAAGATACCCTCCCCATGTATCATTGAGATTTTCTCTTCTAGAGTTAATTGCGATAATAAATCATCAATCCTTGTTTCATCAACCTTCTTCATTGTTTTATCTCTCCTGTACTTTATAATGTGCAAATAATTTGTCCTGACTTATCAGGGGTTATTACTGTGTCATTATTATCCTGCTTATAAGATCCATTTGTGACGGAACTTATATTATTAAGATTAATTAATCTAACTGAATAATCCTTTTTACTATCTACATCAATATATATTTTATTATCCTTCTTAAAAATCTTAGCCTGTACTTCTACTTCTTGCTTATCATTATAGACTACTGTTGTAGAGGGAATATTTTCTTGAAGTTCATAGGCCTTTAGTATAAGCCCATCAGCATAATCATATACAGCATCATCATATCTTGAACCAATTGGAAGTAAGCTTCCTTCCCTTACCATAAGGGGAATACTTAAGTAACCATGCTCCTCTTTTATCCATCTGCCACCCATCTTTACTTCGCCTGTAAGATAATTGGTCCATTTGCCTTCAGGAAGGTAATAGTGGGCAATTCCTTTATCATTGAATATGGGGGCTACCAGTAAAGAATCACCTAGCATATACTGTTTATCCACATATCCGCAGGTAGGGTCATCGGTAAACTCCATAACCAGGCTCCGCATTACAGGTATACCAGTATTAGAGGACTCGATGGAATTCTTATATAAGTAAGGCATAAGAGTTCCTTTTAACCTTGTAAAGAACCTTACAACATCAACTGACTCCTCATCATAGGCCCAAGGCACCCTATAGGACCAACTTCCATGAAGACGGGAATGAGTTGACATAAGGCCAAAGGCTGCCCAGCGTTTGTATACATCTGGTGTCGAGGTGTTCTCAAATCCTCCGATATCATGACTCCAATATCCAAAGCCGGACATGGTCAGGGATAATCCACCTCGCAAGCTCTCTGCCATTGACTCATAGTCTGACCAACAATCTCCACCCCAATGAACAGGGAATTTCTGTCCTCCTGTTGTAGCACTTCGTGCAAATAATACGGCATTTCCTTTACCCAGTTTACGCTCTAATAAATCAAATACAACTTTATTATATAGGTATGAATAATAGTTATGCATCTTATGAGGGTCTGATCCATCGAAGTAGACTACATCCGTAGGTATTCTCTCCCCAAAATCCGTCTTAAAGCAATCAACACCCATATCCATCAAGGCTTCAAGCTTGGAGCTGTACCAGTCACATGCAGCTGGATTAGTAAAATCAACTATGGCCATACCCGGTTGCCACATATCCCATTGCCATACATCACCGTTAGGACGCTTGATAAAATATCCCTTCTCCACCCCTTCAGCAAACATGGAAGATTCCTGTGCAATATAACTGTTTATCCAAACACATATCTTAAGGCCTTTTTCTTTTAGTCGCCCTATCATTCCAGCTGGGTCAGGGAAGACATCAGAATCCCAAGTAAAATTAGACCAATGGAACTCCTTCATCCAGAAGCAATCGAAATGAAATACTTTAAGAGGAATCTTTCTATCAAGCATGCCATCAACAAAGCTGTTAACCGTTTCTTCATCATAATTAGTTGTAAAGGATGTGGAAAGCCATAATCCAAAGGTCCATGGAGGAGGAAGCCCTGGTTTTCCAGTAAGATCCGTATACCTCATCAGTACTTCCTTCATAGTGGGACCGTTAATTATAAAATAGTCTAGACCTTCACCAGGAACTGAAAATTGTACTTTCTTAACATTTTCAGAGCCTACTTCAAAGGAAACCTTCTCCGGGTGGTTGACAAAGACGCCATAACCCTTATTGGATATATAGAAGGGTACGTTTTTATATGATTGCTCAGTGGATGTTCCACCATCTTCATTCCATATATCAACAGTTTGGCCGTTTTTTATGAAGGGTGAAAATCTTTCACCAAGGCCATATATTAATTCCCCTACAGACAAGGATAACCTCTCTCTCATGTAGGTGTTCTTTGTGCCACCATCATCATAGGCCAATCCTCTCCAGTCGGTCTTTACATATGCCAAGTCCCGCCATCCACTGTCTGTTATCTTTTCATCACCTCTATAAAATTCCATCTTCCAGTTACTTTTATTAATTTCCAGTCTGAGATTACCACTATGGATTACGAGTAATTCTTCTTCATTGTTAACCTCTATATTATGGTCCTCATCCATGGTAAGCTCAAAGCTTGGACCCTTATCCCTTACTCCAAGATAATGATTACTTCTAATACGTAAGACATCCGAATATGGTGATGATATACGAATATTTAAGTTTACTCCCCCTAGAGTATCCCCCCTGTTATATATCTTATGAGTAGGTGCACAGAGAATGATTTCTTTGCAAGTAAACTTTCCACTTTCTTTAACCAGAACTTGATCATCCTTCTTAATAAAGTAAACCTGTGCCGGTGAAAACACCTCTGTGCCTTCTTTATGTAACCAGCAGCCATTTGAAAATTTCATAAGTAACCTCCTTCTCATTGTCATGAAACATACCAAATGCGAATGAACTTACAACAGTCCATCCACCTTAAATAACCCCATCTAAATCTTCCTTAAGTATCCTCATATCTATGACATCATCTATAGTATAACATTAAAAAATACTATGTAATAGCCTAATTATACAAAAAGTACTAAAGAATAATTTAATCCATTGAGGGTAAACACCCCACATGCTATAATATCCACGATAAGCAGATTAGGCCAAGTAAAACATTACATTTTATGTGACATTCTCTTTATGTCACAATAAAATGTAATGTTTTACTTGGATAAGTGCAACGTGAACGAAAATGCGAAGCATTTGAGTTCCTAATCTGCTTATGTATAAAGATTTATTATTATAATAAAGTGCGATGTTTTACTTGGATAAGTGCAACGTGAACGAAAATGCGAAGCATTTGAGTTCCTAATCTATACTAAAATAACAAAAAGGAGAATCAATATATGTATTATAAACAATATGGTAATACTGGATTAAAAGTAAGTGCAATTGGCATGGGTACCATGCGATATGATGACGAAGATATTAAGGCAGGACGATTAGACAAATGTGCAGATGTGGTCTTATATGCTCATGAAAAGGGAATTAACTTTTTTGACAGTGCTCCTTTCTATTGCCAGGACAAAAGTGAAGAAATTACAGGCATGGCTTTATCCCAGCTTCCGAGAGATAGCTACTACATATCTTCTAAAGTAAACTTAGGTACACTAAATAATAAATCTACTGCTGATGATTTTCGCAGAAGACTGGAGAAATCCTTAGAACGTCTTAAGGTGGATTATCTAGACTTCTATTATCTATGGTGTATGCTTGACCTTGAAGGCTTTAAAAAACAATATGACCTTTTATATAAGCATTTTGATCAAGCAAAAAAAGACGGCTTAATCAAACATATTAATATATCCTCTCATATGCAAGGAACGGATTTAGAAAAGGTAGTGGACATGGCTTCATTCTCAGGCATGCTCATCGGTTATAATGCCCTAAATTATCGTTTCCGTCAGGCAGGTATTGCCGCTGCTTATAAAAAGGGTATGGGAATCGCGGTTATGAACCCTCTTGGTGGAGGATTAATTCCAGAAAATCCAGAAACCTTCTCCTACCTTACAAAAGGGACCGATTTAACTGTACCTCAGGCTGCCCTTAGATTTGTTGCTTCTCATAAGGAAATATCCGTAGCTTTAGCTGGTTGTACTAAGAAAGAACATGTAGATGATGCTGTTAAGGCTGTAGAAAACCTTAAGGAACAGCCTGCGGCCGAAATTTATGAGGAATATGAGAATAACGGTGTTACACTTAATAACCTATGTACAGGATGTGCTTACTGCGATTCTTGCCCACAAGATATTGATATACCAAAGTACATGGACGCATATAACCAGCAAATTCTTGGTCATGATATGGCAGGTCGCTTAAGAGGCCACTGGGGAATCCCTGCATCAAAGGCTGCAGAATGCATAAACTGCGGTCAGTGCGAGGAGTTATGTACCCAGCATCTTCCTATAATGGATAGGTTAGCAGAAATTGCAGCTCTAGATTAGAAATAGCTTGCAAAATAATCATCTTAGTATAAAATGATAATGATAATATTGTATTTAGACGATATTTTTTAGATTTGTTTTATATTAGGAGGATATAATGATACAAGCTAGTAACATAACATTAAGATTAGGAAAGCGTGCATTGTTTGAAGATGTGAATATAAAATTCACCGAAGGCAACTGCTATGGAATCATTGGTGCCAACGGTGCTGGTAAGTCCACCTTTCTTAGAATATTAAGCGGACAATTGGAGCCTACAAAGGGTGAAATTATAATCACTCCAGGACAAAGGTTGTCTTTCTTACAACAGGATCATTTCAAATATGATGAATATTCCGTTATGGATACAGTCATCATGGGTAACAAAAGACTTTATGACATAATGAAAGAAAAGGATGCTTTATATGCCAAGGAAGATTTTAACGATGAGGACGGAATTCGTGCCAGTGAATTAGAAGCAGAATTTGCTGGTATGGATGGTTGGGAGGCTGAATCAAATGCTGCTTCCTTGCTTAACGGCCTTGGAATCGAAACTGACCTTCATTATAAAATAATGCATGAGCTTAACGGAAGTGAAAAAGTAAAGGTGCTTCTAGCCCAAGCCTTATTTGGCAATCCCGATATTCTACTTCTTGATGAGCATACAAACCATCTGGATCTTGACGCAGTTGCTTGGTTAGAAGAATTTCTAATCAACTTTGATAATACCGTAATAGTAGTATCCCATGATCGGTATTTTCTTAATAAGGTTTGTACCCATATAGCCGATATAGACTATGCCAAGATTCAACTATATTCCGGTAACTATGATTTCTGGTATGAATCTAGCCAACTTATGATTAGGCAGATGAAGGAAGCTAACAAGAAGAAAGAAGAAAAAATCAAGGAACTACAAGAATTTATTCAGCGTTTCTCAGCCAATGCCTCTAAATCAAAACAGGCTACTTCTAGAAAGAGAGCCTTGGAGAAAATTGTGTTGGATGATATTAGGCCTTCCAGTAGAAAATACCCCTATATTGACTTTAGACCCAGTAGGGAGATAGGAAACGAAGTTCTTACAGTATCCAATATCTCAAAAACCATAGATGGGGTAAAGGTCCTTGATAATATCAGCTTTATAGTAGGTCATGATGATAAAATAGCTTTCGTAGGACCAGATACCCTAGCTACTACTACTTTGTTTAGAATCCTTGCTGGTGAGATAGAACCAGATGAAGGAACCTATAAATGGGGAGTTACTACCAATGTATCTTATTTCCCCAAAGACAACACAAAGTTATTTGACAGCGAAGATACTATAGTTGATTTCTTAATGCCATACTCTCCTGAAAAGGATGTTACCTATGTAAGGGGCTTTATGGGTAGGATGCTATTTTCCGGTGAAGAAGGCTCTAAAAAACTAAATGTCCTATCCGGTGGAGAAAGAGTCCGAGTAATGTTATCAAGAATGATGATTGCTGGTGCAAATGTTCTAATATTAGATGAGCCTACAAACCATCTGGATATGGAATCCATTACTTCACTAAATAACGGATTAATTAAATTCCCTGGAGTACTCCTGTTCGCTTCACAGGATCATCAATTTGTTCAGACCACAGCAAACCGAATTATGGAGATTACTCCCCATGGATTAATTGATAAGATAACCACCTATGACGAATATTTAGCCAGCGATGTTATGGCAAGAAAAAGACAGGTTATGCGTTTTAATATTGAGGATGAACCTTCGGAGGAAACTGTATGAAAAAGAAATCTCATGGATTATTAAGAAATTTATCCCTTTTTACATTTGTAGCCATATACTTAATCATTGCTACTATACTGCTTTTTCTAGAATCCTTTCAATGGGAAACTCAATTTAATGTTATAACAGCCCTGATACCCTTTTTCCTGTTAGGTGCTGTCATAGATTATATTATCAGTAGGAACAAGCAGATAAGTAATTTTTATAAAGTAATAGCACAAATATTGCCTGCAGGAACCTTTGTACTGTTTGGGATATCAATTCTTCTTGAGATTTTAGGTAAACCTCCTGCAGAGGCAGTCTATTATCTTGGTTGGTTATTTATCTCCTTGCCTTTCTTCATCAGTAGTTATTATAAGGATAACCATAGAAAGAGATTGCTATATTCACTTATAGGAACAGGGCTTATGGCTGTAGTATATATATTTCTTACTACTATTACTGATAACCTAATTGAAGGTTCTGGCTTAGTTATATATTTGATTTCTTTCTTATTAATGTTTTATGCGGCTTCAGTATTTAATAACCTCTTCTATATCGGTACCATAATAGGAGGTATAGATGCTGCAATCCTTTTATTACTATGGAAGAATCCTATTAGCGAAAAGTCTAAGGTACTTGGTTGGGATTATGATATTGCATTTAATTTTGAACTTATTTTACTTATAACCTTTATATTATGTATATTACTATGCTTTGTACATGCTATCATTAAGAACAAACCTTCTAGTAAATAAAGATATACAAATACAAGTAAACGAAACCCACCTTCAAGGGGAATATCCCTGAGCTTATGAAGGTGGGTTTTTAATGCCTGATCTACCGTCACTAAATTAAAAATAAAGAATATTATAAATATATAGTATAAGATAATGAGTGTTGTGATGATATATCAGGTTAATTCAGAAATCCAATTAAATAAGTCAAGCTATGTTCCAGTCACAAAGGGTTCAACTGTTTATTATGGTGGTAGCCAGATGTGGTTTTCAAACAAGCATAAGTTAAGTAAGGACTACATCATACATCATTACGGTTGTGGCACTATTGCTATGGCAGATTTATTCCTCTATATGGCTAATAAGAGTTATGTCTACACTACCCCCATAACTGAAGGAATCATAAAAGATGCTGATTATGCCTATTATACAGACTATATGTCTTATGTACGAAAAATTAATACATACTATACCAAAACAAGACCATTTATTGCAGTACTTGGACCAAGGCTAGCCTTTGCCTTCAATTCATATGCAAAAAAGTATCAGTTTAATTTAAGAGCTAGATGGGAGCTTACCTTGTCCTATTATGATATGCTTGAAAACATCGAAGAAATGCTTTACTATGATATACCTATCATACTATCCATAGGTCCAAACACACCCAAACTCTGGGGTAAGAAGGGCATTACCTTCTACCATGGGGATGTCATTAAAGATACAGATGATAAAAAAGATAAATACGATTCCCTTATCAACCCTGTTTTATATAAGCTTAATCCCGTAAGGAATAATATAAATAGTCATTATGTTACGGTCACCGGAATATATAGGATGAAATATAAGTCTAAGAAAACCACTGTCCTAGGAATCTCCTCATGGGGGAAACAGTATTATATTAACTACAATGAATACAGAGATTATATTGATACTACAGGTGGTACCTTCACCAGCAGTATGCTATATATAAGATAGAGTTTAGCCCCTCATTCATGAGGGGCTATATTATTATAATTCGTATAACAACTCTCCATAAGATGGAACTGGCCATAACTCTTTATCAACTATGCACTCAAGAGCATCTATAGGCTCCCTAAGCTTTGCCATGGCTGGTTTTACCTTCTGACGGAAAAACACAGCCTTCTTAGCATCATTTTCAATCTTATTGGCTTCACCTACTAATACACTTAGAGACTGTAATGCCGTCTGAGTTTCCGATAAAAGTCCTGATGTCTTCATAAGAAGTTCCTGCTGTACCCAAGTCTCGGCATCAGGCATTGCACTTTTTATTGAATTTATTGAATCTGCCAGTGTCTTTGAATATTTGATAACTGCAGGGATATACTGTGAACTTGCCATCATAATCATAGTCTTGGCTTCTATGTTAATTGCCTTGGAATATGAGTCATACAATACATCTTTCCGTGCGATTAGCTCTGATTTTGAAAAGACCTTATGTTTTTCAAATACCTTAATAGACTTATCAGTAACCAAGGCGGGAATGGCATCCACCATAGATTTAATATTAGGTAATCCTCTTTTCTTAGCTTCTTCAACCCATTCCTGTGAATAACCATTACCATTATATATTATTCTTTTATGTTCACTTAAAGTTATTTTTATCAAATCATGGACAGCCTTATCAAGGTCATCAGCCATTTCCAACTCATCTGCCATTTCACATAGAGCATCAGCCACTATAGTGTTTAACACTGTATTAGCAGGTCCTACGGACATTGAAGAACCAACCATTCGAAACTCAAATTTATCACCTGTAAAGGCAAATGGAGAAGTACGATTTCTATCGCTACCATCAGTATAAAGCTCGGGAATGGTATGTACACCTACATTAATCCTTCCCCCCTCCATATTGCTTGTCGCTTCACCATTTATAATGGCCTGCTCAATAAGGTCATCCAGTTGATTTCCAACAAATACAGATATAATTGCTGGAGGTGCCTCGTCCTCCCCAAGTCTACAATCATTACCGGGATTAGCTGCAGATACCCTAATAAGGTCGGCATGTTCATCTACGGCTTTTATTATTGCAGATAAGAACAAGAGGAACCTTAGATTCTCCTTAGGTGTCTTACCCCTCTTAAGGAGATTAACTCCTGTATTGGTAATCATGGACCAATTATTATGTTTACCTGACCCATTTACACCTGCAAAAGGTTTTTCATGAAGTAAGCATGTAAGGTTGTGACGATTTGCCACCCGCTTCATACACTCCATAACCAGCTGATTATGGTCAGTTGCAATATTGGCAGTAGTATATATAGGTGCTAATTCGTGTTGTGCAGGGGCTGTTTCATTATGTTGAGTCTTGGCTGTCACTCCCATTTTCCACAACTCAATATTCAGTTCCCTCATAAAGGAAGCTACCCTCTCTTTAATACATCCAAAATAATGATCCTCCATCTCCTGACCCTTTGGTGGCATTGCACCAAATAGTGTCCTGCCGGAAAAAATAAGATCATCTCGCTTTAAGTACTTTGTCTTATCTATTAGGAAATATTCCTGTTCTGGCCCTACCGATGGGCTTACATGGGTTACTTCATTATTACCAAACAGCCTAAGTATACGAACAGCTTGATCACTTAAGGCTTCCATAGATCTAAGAAGGGGAGTCTTCATATCCAAGGCATCCCCGGTAAATGAACAAAATGCAGTGGGAATACATAAGGTTACACCCAAGGCATCTTCTCGAAGGAATGCTGGTGAAGTGCAGTCCCATGCCGTATAGCCTCTAGCTTCAAATGTGGCACGAAGCCCACCTGAAGGAAATGAGGATGCATCCGGCTCCCCTTTAATTAATTCCTTTCCGGAAAACTCCATTATAATCTTTCCATCTGAGGTTGGGCTAAGAAAAGAATCATGTTTTTCTGCAGTTATACCAGTCATGGGCTGAAACCAATGGGTATAATGGGTTGCTCCTCTCTCAATTGCCCAGTCCTTCATTGCATTGGCAACTACTTCAGCAACATTAGGATCAAGCTCATCTCCATTTTCTATAGTCTTTTTTAAAGCAGTATATGTTTTCTTGGGAAGTTTTTCTAGCATCACTGCATCACTAAATACATCAATACCGAAAATATCAGTTAATCTATCTGACATATCTACTCCTCCTAGCCTTTTATTATTAAAACAAGCTTTATTCTAAGTACCACTCGTCTTTTCCAGTTTCTTCACCAGGTCCTTCTGATTCCGGCATATACTTCTTAAAAATCTTTTCCATCATTAAGGAATTAACAAATACAACTATGGCTGGTGCAAAAAAGATAAATGGTAAGAAAAAATATATTACTACAAGAGCAGCAACATGGACTGCCAGCATTAAAATTGTAAAATGTAAATGTCGTGTTGACATAAACATACTTGCTTTAATTAATTGCTTTACTGTCATGTCAAATCTAGATAAAATGGGAAAAACATAAATAAAAATACAGAATGCTAATATAAATATTCCTACAAATACTCCCAGTAATAAGGAGCCTTTGTTACTATCAGGATCTGCTGTCAATTCCCAAGCATATGATAAATCAAAGGCCAAAATTAAAAATACTAAAGTTAACAAGACACCAATAATAGTGGCTCTTTTAAAGTTAAGTTTAAATGAGCGAAAGAATTCTCTAAATAGATATCCTCTTTCTCGGCGTATTACCTTTACTACAGAATAATACAAGGCAGTATAGGCAGGGCCTATTGTAATTATGGGAACGGTTAATAATATAAAAGCTATACTAACAAATAGCATGTCAGCTACCTTGCTCAGCAATGAAAACAATGGGTTTTCAACATCAAAAAATCTACTCATGGTTTGTCTCCCTTTTACTCAATCAATTTATATATCTTTTTATAATATACTTGTCTCTTCACTTACCAAGTATTTTAACATATGTTGTTATTATATGAAAGAGAAATTACCTACAAAATAACGAGTATCCTTTAAAACTTATAAAAGATACTCGTCACTTAGATCTGAAACTTTATTCTATTAGAAGCTTTTAGATTCTTCTTTCATAGATTGAAATGTTATTGATATTAACCTCGTAAGTACCTGTATCTGTATACTTGATAACCTGCTTACCTTGGAATACATCCTCAAGCAACTCCAGGGACATAGTTCCCCATGAGAAGTTTCTTTGTGCAATAGCAGCCTTTATATTACCTGATTTAATGTATTCGGCAATCTCTGAACCAAAGTCAACACACATAACTTCAAATTCAGGATTGTACTTCTTAACATATTCACCAAGAGCTCTACCCCAATTGCCATTAGTTGCATAGATATATTTCACATTAGGATGCTCCTTGCGTATAGCTTCAATATATCTAGCAACCTCACTTTCTGAAGGATTACTATGAACATCATATCTATGAACCTTAATATTGGAGTTGTTCTCAAGTTCATCTATAAAGCCTATGCCTCTTTGCTCTATGGATGATATCTTTATGTCATACCAGAGTCCAACAGCGACTTCACCCTGATTATTCATCATCTGTTTTGCTGTACGGGCAGCACTTCTACCACATTCATAGCCGTTTGTTTCAATCAGACTCTCATATTCTATACCATCTAAAGCTGAGTTGATAAAGATAATCTTAATACCTTTATCGGTAGCTTCTGTAAGGGTCGCACGAATCTCAGGACTATCAACTGGACTAATTACTATGGCGTCAAATTCATTATCAATAAATCCTCTTAGGGAAGTTAACATATCACTAACAGCATTCTCTCTTGTCTTTGGAGCAAAAAATTCAATATAGAAATTAAATGCCCTTGCTGTCTTCCTTGCTTCCTTAATGGTAGGATCCCAAAAAGGATCATCAATATCAAATATAAAACCTATCTTCTTCTGAGTATTAGTGATAAGGTTGGTCTTAATATGGGCGGTCTCCGCTGATATAGTACCTACTTTGTTATTCAACTCTCGGGCCATCTTAAAGAGAACATTGGCTGTACTTGCTTGTCCTATTGTTAATGAAGCAACCTCTTCTGTTGTGGCAGATGATTCTTGAATAACTGAGGCAATATTAATAATGGCTTCTAGTAGACTTTCTTTTTCTGAAGATAAGCTCTGTACCTCCTTATAGAAATCCTGCTGATTCCCAACAAATCCGTCCACATATGAATTAATTTGCTCAAATGCTGAGATAACCTTATCAACAGCTTGTTCTTGTTCATTGTAGGCTTCTATGGAGCCATCTGTAACATTCTTTAAATTGCTAAGCTGATCATTATCTTGGAGATATTATCGTTAATATTTTTACTTGCTTCACGGCTTTTTTCAGCTAATCCTCGAATCTCATCAGCGACAACTGCAAAACCTCTTCCAGCTTCACCAGCTCTTGCAGCCTCTATTGATGCATTCAAAGCAAGAAGATTAGTCTGACTTGCGATTTCATAAAGAATCTGTGTAATGTTATTGATTGTTTTTGTTATATCAAGTAAGTTATAAATCTCTGAAGTTATTGAATTATTAACCTCATAATTCTTTTCTTGACTCACTGATAGGTTTTCAATTGCAATCTTACCATTTGAACTAACTTCTCTCATCTCATGGGCAGATTCAATCATTGCACTGGATTTTTCGCTCATTGACACAATCTTATCAGATAAAACATCAGCAATATCTTGACACTTATTAATATCTTCTGCTTGACTTTGTGTTCCTTCTGCGATGAATTCGGAAGCCATACGCACATTACCAGAGGAATCAACTAATCCATCTATAATTCCCTCAAGTTGTCCTGAAACAAGCTTAATATCCTCGAAACTATTATTAAAATTATTAAAAAATGTACGGTAATCCTTATGCAAGTCTAAATAAGTAGAATCAATGCCTTCATCACTGACCTCATCGATAAAATCCCACTCTTTTAGCTTTTTAATAACTTCTTCATTTCTAGAATTTACTGCTCTACTTGTTCTTTTAAACATAGTCGTATGTATAATCCAATCATTTTAGCTAAGAAAATGGTTGGACTATTTCCTTTCTCCCAACATAAGTTGAGGTTGTTTTTGTCATTTGTAGCTTATATTATCTATATTATATAATACTTTCCTCCCATAAACAACAAATATTCTAAAAAAGTATCATATAATGATAAATTTTTATATATAATAGCCAGAGTCAAACATATAGTGATTGACTCAGAATCGAAATAATCTTTTTGGTATATTAAAAACAGTCATCTAAGAGCTGGAAATATGCCTGGGAATGTATGCAAGCTGGGCATAGATCAGGAGCTTCTTCTCCTTCATGGACATAGCCACAGTTTAAACATTTCCAGAAAACCTTCCCATCTTTCTTAAATACCGTACTATTTTCAATATTCTCTAAGAGTTTAAGGTATCTTTCCTCGTGATGTTTCTCTACCTTAGCAATTAATAGATAGCGGTCTGCGATATCGTCAAAGCCCTCTTCTCTTGCTACTTTAGCAAAGGCAGGATAGTCAATATCCGCTTCTTCATGCTCTCCTGCTGCAGCGGACTTAAGATTAGCTCTTGTGTCCCCATATGCAAATGGATATGTAGCATTATTAATCTCAACAGGTGCTGGATTTTCACCATCCAAATGTTCTAGGGCCAGCTTCATGAATACTTTGGCATGTTCCTTCTCATTCTCTGCTGTTTCTAGAAAAATATTCTGAATCTGCTTATAGCCTTCTTTTCCTGCTACAGAAGCAAAATAAGTATATCTCATTCTAGCCTGCGATTCACCGGCAAATGATTTCATTAAATTCTCTAATGTTTTTGTCCCTCTTAAATTTCCCATGTTTATCCTCCTTGTATTGATTAATAATAATGTTAACAAGACCATTAAGTCACACATCTTTATAATAACATAATTATCAAATCAAGACTAGTATCTTTTACCAGTTTTATTAGATTGAATGGATAAATAAACCACTTCTAAGCTTTGGTTCAAACCAGGTTGATTTTGGGGGCATAAGCATTCCTGCATCTGATACTGCAAATAACTCATCAATAGATGTTGGATACATGGAAAAGGCAACTCTCATATCCTGTAGGGTTCTTCTTTCTAACTCCTTAAGACCACGAATTCCACCAATAAAATCAATCCTCTTGTCTGTTCTTGGATCTTCTATTCCAAGAATTGGTCTTAGGAGATAATCTTGCAGTATTGATACATCCAGTGCTTTCACTGGATCATGTCTATTAATTATATTATCCTTTGCTTTTAATACATACCATGAACCATCAAATAACATACCAAATGTAGCCTTGTTATTGGGTTTATAAGGGGTATATCCATTCTCTATCACTTCAAAGCTTTCTTTTATCTTATTAATAAACTGCTCCTTTGCCAGTCCATTTATATCCTTTACTGTGCGGTTATAGGGTAGAATCATCAACTGATCATGGGGAAATAATACTGAGAGAAAATAATTAAATTCTTCGTCTCCTGTATAGTCCGGATTATCTTTTCTTCTTTTTAATCCAACTTTCACAGCTGAGGCCGTTCTATGATGACCGTCAGCAATATAGATTTCAGAAATCTTAGAAAATGCGGATCTAATTGTATTAATCTTTTCCCTATTAGATAATCTCCATACATGATGACTTACTCCATCTTCAGCAGTAAAGCTATAGAGGGTTTCTTCCTTTTTTGCCTCTTCTACAACATTATTGATTTCTTCCCTAGAACGATAGGCAAGGAATATAGGTCCTGTCTGTGCATTACATACATCCACATGGGTTATTCTATCTATTTCCTTATCTTCCCTGGTATTTTCATGCTTCTTTATTACATTGTTAAGATAATCATCAATTGATGCACAGGCTACAATACCTGTCTGGGAACGGCCATTCATAACAAGTTCATAGATATAATAACATTCCATATTATCAACTACAAAGTCACCACGCTCAATCATTTCATCTAAGATTTCTTTAGCCTTTTTATATACCCTAGGGTCATAGGTATCCACTTCATCTTCAAAGTTAGTCTCAGAACGATCTATTCTTAAAAATGACATCGGTTCTTTTTGTATTTCCTGTTTTGCTTCTTCACGATTATATACATCATAGGGTAAGGCAGCAATACGATGAGCAACTGCTTGATTAGGTCTGATACACATAAATGGCTTTACTACTGACATAATATTTCCTCCTGTTTAACTAATATGATCTTTCTACCATCTTCTTTAAGTTACTACTCAAATCCTGAATACCTGCTACAGCTGCATTAATCTTAGCAATCTGATTATTCTCAGACTCTATAAAGGATAGAATTTCCTGGGTTGAAGCAGTGTTTTCTTCTGATATGCTTGCCACATTGGTGATTTGCTCCTGTATTAATTTGAATTGATTTGCAGCTGATTCAATTTCTGCCATTCCCTTACTTAATTCTGAGTTTGTTTCTTTATAGGAATCTTTTATTTCTGCAAAATACTGTGCTAGCTCATGCATGGTTTCAACACTATCCGAGGCAGCTTTTTCCCCCTCTATGGAACGATTAACAGCAGCGTCTGCTTTTTCGAAAATCTCATCTGTTACCAAAGAAATATTGGTTACTATATCCCTGCTTTGTACTGACAGCTTTCTTATTTCCTCAGCAACAACTGCAAAACCCTTTCCATATTCCCCTGCACTAACAGATTCAATAGAAGCATTTAGTGCCAGAAGGTTTGTCTGTTTAGCAATGTCTTTGATACTCTTTAGCAATTCATTTATCTCTCCAAGACTTGTTTTGAGTTCACTAACTGTTTCTGATGTGTTTTTAATAGTATGATTTACTGTTTCCATTTTCTTATCAATATTATTAATCTTATTCCAGCCTTCATCAACCTTTTCACTCATTACATTTGATTTTTCAGTTATTCCTTTTGATATGGCTACGGTCTGATTAATACTTTGGAGCGAATTGGTCATAGAGTCATTAATCGTATAAATACTCGAAGCTTCCTCCTCAATAGCTGCAGACATTTGCTGAACAGAATCTAAGATTCCTCTACTGGTATTATATATACCAGCAACTTCCTTATTAAAACTACCGATGTTCTTATCCAGCTCCAATGTTGTATTCTCCATGGATATGCTGGATTCCTTTAGCTTCTTTATAAGTTCCTGAGCCTTAGCTTCTGTTCTTGCTGTTCTTTCTATAAGGTCATTTCCCCATCTGGCCAGGAAATACAAAAGAAGCATCATTCCGTCTACAGCTACAAGAATAGTTATAAATATTCTAAAACTTTCAATACCCAAAAATCCCATGGGGTCAATTATATATGTTAGTACGAATATCAATGTAAAAATTATACCATATGTAACAATAAGCCTTTTATTAAAATAAAGAGCTGCCATTATAATACACACTATAAGGAGATAATGCTGATTAAGTTCATACCCTTCAGCAAAAAACAAGCCTATAAGTATAAGATATGGAAGTAAAGGGAAGAACAGACTCTTTAGAAATTCAGGAATTGGAAGAAAATAATTAAGTAAGCAAAGAACTAAAATAACTGCACCAGCAATAATCGGAAATACGCTATCAGCCCACCCCGATGAAGCTACTACCAGACCAACAATCATAAAAACCAAAATAGCAATTACAGTTAAATTAACCTTATGTACTCTTTGTACATTATAAGTTTCTTTCTTTTGCATGAAGTCGTCCCCCTTAGTATTATTCAAAATGTTTTCTTTATATATTTATTTTAAGATATATTTAATAAAAATCAAGTAAATTATGTTAGACAACGATTGATACACCCTGTGTATCAATCTTATGACAAAAAGATGCCCTTACTACAATATAAGGACATCCTTTTTATATCTCATGAATTATACTATATAACCATAATATTATTTGACTACTCTTACCTTCAGGACGCCATTTATTGCACTGAGTTTTTCAGTTACATTACCATTTACCAAGACGTCTACATCAATTACAGTATAAGCATAATCACCTCTACTCTTATTTACCATGTTTTCAATATTAACATTCAGCTCAGCGAAGGCTCCTGTAAATTGTGTTAGCATCTTAGGAATATTTCTATGTAGAATGGCAAGCCTGCCCTTTGATGTACATACACCAGCATCACAGTTAGGGAAGTTTACAGAGTTCTTGATATTACCATTCTCCATATAATCCATAAGCTGTTTTACAGCCATCATTGCACAGTTATCCTCGGATTCCTCAGTGGATGCACCTAGATGAGGTATGGCAATAACTCCTTCCATCTTAGCTGTCTTGTCATTGGGAAAATCAGTAACATATTTAGCTACCTTACCGGACTTAAGTGCTTCTTCCATATCTGCATCATTTACCAGAAGACCTCTGGAAAAATTCAAGATAACAACTCCATCCTTCATTTTAGACATAGATTCTTTATTAATCATTTCCCTAGTATTATTATCAGGGTTCTCATCTTCAATAAGAGGAGTATGTACCGTAATATAGTCGCAATCTCTATAGATATCATCTCTACTCTTTACATGAACCACATCTCTAGATAAGTTCCATGCACTATCTACTGAAATAAATGGGTCATAGCCATAGACAGTCATTCCTAAACGATTTGCAGCATTTGCTACTAAAACACCGATAGCTCCAAGACCAATAACTCCAATCTTCTTGCCTTTGATTTCAGTACCTGCAAATTGTTTCTTACCTTTCTCAACCAGCTTAGCCACATCCGGTTCATCTTTTATGGTCTTTACCCAGTTGACTCCGCCGATTATGTCACGGGCAGCTAGCATCAGACCTGCAATTACTAATTCCTTAACCCCATTGGCATTAGCACCTGGTGTATTAAATACTACAATTCCCTGCTCTGCACATTTATCAAGGGGTATATTGTTAACACCGGCTCCAGCTCTGGCTATAGCTTTAAGCTTACTACCAAATTCCATATCATGCATTGCTGCACTTCTTACTAAAATAACATCCGCCTCATCAACATTATCAGTCTTCTCGTATTTGTCAGAAAACATTTTTAAGCCTATTGATGAAATTGGATTGAGACAGTTATATCTCATATATGTACTCTCCTTCCCTAAATAGCATTTAACAGGTTATTAGATATTCTCATTTTCAAATTTCTTCATGAATTCTACCAGTGCTTCTACACCCTCCATAGGCATAGCATTATATATGCTGGCTCTCATACCACCCACGGTTCTGTGTCCTTTAAGGTTCTCAAGACCTGCTGCCTTTGCTTCTTTGACAAATTTAGCATCCAGCTCTTCATTGCCAGTAACAAATGGTACATTCATTAATGAACGATCCTCTTTAACAACAGTACCCTTAAAGAGTTTGCTCTCATCTAAGAAATCATAAAGAATCTTAGCCTTTTTCTCATTTCTATCCTTCATGGCTTCAAGTCCACCCATCCTCTTAATCCATTTGAAGACCTTACCACAAATATAAATGCCATATGCAGGAGGTGTATTATATAATGAATTAGCATCAGATTGTATCTTGTAATTTAACATAGTTGGAGTTCCCTCTAGAGGCTCTTCTGTTAATAAATCCTCTCTGATTATAGTAATAACTACACCAGCTGGTCCAATATTCTTCTGAACTCCACCAAATAATAAACCGTATTTTGTTACATCAACGGGCTCTGATAAGAAACATGAGGAAATATCCGCTACTAGGATTTTACCCTTAGTATTCGGAAGAGTCTTGAACTTTGTTCCGTAAATGGTATTATTCTCACATATATAGACATAGTCAGCATCTTCTGATATCGGAAGTTCTGAACAATCAGGTATGTAGGAAAAAGTCTTATCCGCTGATGAAGCAATAGCATTTGCCTTACCATACTTGCCTGCTTCTTGATATGCTTTTTTTGCCCACTGTCCGGTAATAATATAGTCAGCCACCTTATTCTTCATAAGATTCATTGGAACGGCAGCAAATTGTTGGGAGGCTCCTCCCTGAAGGAATAATACCTTATAATTGTCGGGAATATTCATTAACTCCCTTAAATCCTTCTCTGCTTCTTGAATTATGCCTTCATATACCTTAGATCGATGGCTCATCTCCATTACAGACATTCCTGAGCCTCTGTAATCAAGCATCTCATCAGCTGCTTCCTTTAGTACTTCTTCCGGAAGCATAGCCGGTCCAGCTGAAAAATTATAAATTCTTCCCATTTTCTTATCCTCCCTCTTAATTATACTAAGTCTTGTATTATCACATGAACTTTATAACTTTAATTTAGTAAAGTACAATCCTTATTATAAAACTATGTTATTTTTTTGTCAATAACAATATGACCTAAACTTATCCTATTTTACCCCTAAGTTTATTTCTTTTCTAAATCCTCCTCTGAAAACACCTCGTCAATTGGAGCCCCTGGAGCAACCATAGGCCATACTTTTTCATCACTGTCAATAATACAGTCAATTAATACAGGTTCCTTAGCTGCTAAGGCTTCTTTTAATACTCCTTCCACTTCTTCAGGCTTGGTAATTCGGAATGCTTTTGCTCCCATTGCCTCTGCCAATTTAACGAAGTCCACCTTATCATTTAAGGTGGTATGGGAGTATCTTTTTCCATAGAATAGAGATTGCCATTGACGTACCATTCCCAAAACATGATTATTAAATATTATTTGAATAATTGGAATATTATAACGGGTGGCTGTGGCAATTTCATTCATATTCATTCTAAAGCATCCATCCCCTGCTATATTTACTACTGTTGAATCAGGTTTTCCTACTTTTGCACCAATGGAAGCTCCCAAACCATAGCCCATGGTTCCTAAACCACCGGATGTTAAAATAGTTCTTGGAGACTTATATTTATAATACTGTGCTGCCCACATCTGATGTTGACCAACTTCTGTTGAAATAATTGCATTTCCTTCAGTTATTTCATATAGTTTTTCTAAGATATAAGGTCCTGTCAAGATATCATCACGGTACTTTAAGGGGAACTTGGCCTTTAAATCCATAATGTGCTCAAGCCATTTGCCATGTTCTTGTTTAGCCAACATTTTATTAAGTCTTGTTAAGACTTCCTTAACGTCGCCGATTATGGCCTGATGGGATTGTACGTTTTTATTAATTTCTGCTGGGTCAATATCAATATGAATAATCTCAGCCTTACGCGCAAATTTATTAGCGTTACCTGTCACCCTGTCTGAAAATCTTGCACCTATTGCAATCAATAGATCACATTCTGTTATACCTAGGTTTGATGGCTTAGTTCCATGCATTCCCACCATACCTGTATAGCGGGCATCTGTTCCGTCAAATGCACCCTTTCCCATAAGAGTATCTGCTACTGGTGCATCTACCTTTTCTATGAATTCTTTAAGCTCTACATAAGCGTCGGATATTACCGCACCACCACCAACCAAGATAAATGGTTTCTTGGATTTATTTATCATGGCTACAGCCTTCTCTAAATCCTGCCTCTCTATCTTATCAGTGCTGCGAACAATAGGAGGAATAACTGCATTTTCAAATTCAGTCTTGGCAGCAGTTACATCCTTTGTTATATCCACCAGAACTGGTCCTGGTCGACCGGTTTGTGCTATCCTAAAAGCCCGTCTTAGGGTATCAGCTAGTTTAGTAACGTCCTTAACAATAAAATTATGTTTAGTTATAGGCATAGTTACTCCTGCTATGTCAATTTCCTGAAAGGAATCTCTTCCAAGGTAGTTAACCGCCACATTGGCAGTTATGGCAACCATGGGTACACTGTCCATGTAAGCAGTGGCAATACCGGTTACCAGATTAGTTGAGCCAGGACCTGAAGTTGCCATACATACACCAACCTTACCTGTTGCTCTTGCATATCCGTCAGCAGCATGGGAAGCTCCTTGCTCATGAGAAGTAAGAATATGCTTAATCTCATCACTATGTTTATATAATTCATCATAAATATTTAAAATCGCACCGCCTGGATACCCGAATACAGTATCAACACCCTGCTCTTTTAAACATTCTATTACTATTCTTGAACCACTTATCTCCATACATACTCCTCCTTTACTCAGCCTTGGGAACCTCCAAGATAGCCCCACGGTTACCGGATGTTACCATTGCCGAATAACGTGCTAGATATCCTGTAGTAATTTTTGGTTTACGGGGTTGCCATTTTTCTCTTCTTCTTTTAAGCTCTTCATCAGAAACTTGGAAGTTCAGTGTATTGTTACCTATATCAATGCTAATTATATCCCCTTCTTCTACTAAGGCGATATTTCCTCCCACTGCCGCTTCAGGAGATACGTGACCTATACAGGCTCCACGGGATGCTCCGGAAAAACGGCCGTCTGTTATCAGTGCCACACTGGAACCTAGTCCCATGCCCATAATTGCACTGGTAGGATTTAGCATCTCTCTCATACCTGGACCACCTTTTGGCCCTTCATAACGGATAACTACCACATCACCAGGTTTTATTTTACCCCCAAAGATTGCAGTGATTGCATCTTCTTCACAGTCAAAGACTCTTGCAGGTCCCTCATGTTTTAGCATCTCAGGTGCTACAGCAGAACGCTTAACCACACTGGAATCTGGAGCAAGATTACCTTTAAGTATAGCAATTCCTCCAGTCTTACTGTAAGGGTTCTCTATTGGACGAATAACCTCTGGATCCATATTAAAGGAATTTTTAATATTTTCTCCCACGGTTTTGCCTGTTACCGTGATTAAATCAGTATCTAAGAGACCCTTCTTACTAAGCTCATTCATTACAGCATATACACCACCAGCTTCATTAAGATCCTCCATATAAGTGGGACCAGCAGGTGCCAGATGGCATAGGTTCGGTGTCTTTTCGCTGATTTCATTTGCTATATCTATATTTAATTCAAAGCCTACCTCATGAGCGATAGCAGGTAAATGTAGCATTGTATTGGTAGAACAGCCCAAGGCCATATCTACAGTAAGGGCATTTAAGAATGCTTTCTCAGTCATAATATCACGGGGTCGAATGTCTTTTTCAAGAAGCTCCATTATCTTCATACCTGCATGCTTAGCAAGTCGGATTCTCTCTGAATAAGCAGCTGGAATGGTTCCGTTACCCTTAAGCCCCATACCTATAGCTTCTGTAAGACAGTTCATGGAATTAGCAGTATACATGCCTGAACAAGAGCCACAAGAAGCACATACCTTGTTCTCATATTCCTCCACTTCTTCAATGGTCATATTACCGGCATTATATGCACCTACTGCCTCAAACATACTGGAAAGACTTCTCTTACTTCCCTTAACTCTTCCTGCCAGCATTGGACCACCACTGACAAATATGGTGGGGATATTAACCCTAGCCGCTGCCATAAGTAGACCGGGTACATTTTTATCACAATTTGGCACCATTACAAGGGCATCAAATTGATGAGCCATTACCATGGCCTCCGTTGAATCGGCAATCAAGTCCCTTGTAACCAAGGAGTATTTCATACCCTCATGACCCATAGCTATTCCGTCACAAACAGCTATAGCTGGAAACACCACTGGTGTTCCTCCTGCATATGCAACACCAAGTCTTACAGCCTCTACAATTTTATCGAGATTCATATGTCCTGGTACAATCTCATTATGTGAACTTACAATACCTATAAGAGGTTTATGTAATTCTTCTTTTGTAAAACCCAAAGCATTGAATAATGATCTATGGGGTGCTTGTTGAATACCCTTTTTAACAGCGTCACTTCTCATAATTATCCTCCATTCTTATTTATAAAGGTGAATTCCAGTGTTACTTTCATATTTATACATAATCAACATAGTTACTGTTTTCGTCGCTTTAATGTAGTAACGTATATGATAAGGTATTTCCATATAAAAATCAATGGCAAAATTATATTAATAAGGAAAGGCAACCTGCTGAAGAAAATTTCTAAAAACAAAAAAGATGGCCACTTCAAAAACATTAGAAATTGTGCGTTTGAAGCAACCATCAGTTATATTCCTCTTACTTACGTTCTTAGCTAAAGGTATCTTTCTTCGTAAAAGTTGTACAATCAGTTTGTTCAGAATCACTTGCATTTCTTGGAGCCACTTCTATCTGCTTAGCAGAACAGTGATCACCATTCATATAATATTCACAAGTATTAACAACGCATCTTATTCCTTCATTTGGTTTATCCATTTTTTGAATTGCCATATTTTCTATCCCTCCAAACATAATAATTTACTATCTTATTGTTTGCTATAAGGTAGAAAATAATTCAACTTAATTATCGATGACGAAAAATTTTTAAAAGTCTAAGATAATGATTTGCCTCACGGAGGACATGATCTGCCAATAGTGGTAGGATAATTGATCTAATCTTGCACTCTAGAAGTCCCTCGGTTGCCTGAGCCTTAAAATCACGAATTGCCTTGGTGGCTTGGAAACTATCACTAGTAACCTGCATATAATCAACTGGCATTGTTTTATCCATTGCTCTACGTGCTTCACATACCAATTGTTCAAATTCATTTCCAAAACGGTCTGCTGCGTTAAACAAATCTTTTTCAGTTGGATCAAGTAGACCTCGTATAAACATGGCATGCTCAGCCATAATTTGATTCCAAAAAGCTTCCTGTTCAAAAGCATCTCTTTGAATGTTTATAACATCTCTAGATTGTAGCCTTTGAATCAAACGACGATATAACTTGGCCTCCCTTAATATATGTTCGATCAAAAGTGGATAATTCAAGGTAAACATCTTACAAGATAAAACATCATTAAGAATGTTTGTCTTAAAATGAATAATACTATCAAGTAGTGACAAAGCTCTTCTGTTAAGTTCTGACACTTTTCTTTCCATTCTTGGTGCAAAATCATTGCCTGCTACTAAGCCTTTCTCTGCTTTTGTTATATTAGTCATTAGTGGAATCCCTGTATAAAATTCTGTTAACTTTTCCGCTTCCAATGTGTACTGAGTAATTATTTCTCCAGATGCAATTGCTTCCCTGCTAATCACTCCATTAGCTAAGGCAACACAATCCTCAAGAAAATTACCAAATGCAATCTTTAATTCATCTGCCCGCCTGGTGAATTTTTCATCCCTGGGCGTAAAGCCTGTTGACAAGAAAAATGAATGTTCCTTCATAATTCTACCAAAGAACAAATGGGTTTCTAGGGACTGCCTAATATACTCTGACCGAGATAACATAAAAGCCTCCTTAATATTTTATATACATATTCATAAACCTATCATTGGTTTCCCATTATTCTTTAGTATGGTACATTATATTAGATAACGGGGGCATGGTGCATGTATGCATCATACCCCGTATTTTATCTCTATTATAGGCTAATGTCTCTTGAGGGAAGACATGCTGCAAAATGTCATTAGTTATACAAAAAGGGTAAATCGGTTTTATTCATTAAATTGCCTGATGATTCCTTCAGCCATCACATCTGCCATTTCCATAGCTTGTGACTCAATTTCGTCAAAACCATTAACTGCATTTTCATAATCCTGCTCCAAAATTTGCATTATGTTATCAGCAAGTAACTCCAGATGTTCTTGAAGCATTGCATTCCAATCTTCTAACATCCAATTGGGATTAATACCAACTAAAAATTCTGCTATTTGATTAGCATTATCTAACCATCTTTGCCAAATTGCATCAACCTGTTCTGAGTCACCGGCCTTGGCTGCCCCTACCAGCTCTGCAGCAAGTGTGATATGCTGACTAAACAAATTCTCAAATGTCATTGCAGCTTCTTCCCCATAAAACGGGACTAAGGCATTGCCAAAATCAGTTGCATTACGAAGTAATCTTTGTGTGGAGAATTGTAGTTCAGGAAGATCATGTATGATTCCTAATACTACCATCCTAGTCCACATTACATGCTGTAACCATAGCATACGAAAATAATCCCTTAAATCTGGTAACATTCCGTTTGGATTATCATCCATAAAGTCATCCATGAAATCATCCATATCATTCATGAAATCATCCATATCATCCATAGGATATGGAGGATAATACTGAAATCCAGGTCTGATTGTAATCACACGACCCACTTGAAGATTCCTGGGATCTACCCCAGGGTTTAACTCCATAAGTGACTCCACAGTAGTATTAAAGACCTGAGCCAACATCCATAAGGTATCATAGGGTCGGATAGTATATCTTATTGTTCCATTCATAATAATTACCATCACCTATATCAAGTTCTATTTTAGCTTATGATGGTGGATGCAAAAAGGTTACATGCATTTTATTATTCTATCTACTGTTATTATAGTTTATTAGACCTTCAGCCTTAATAATCCTTTGCATGAACTCCGGAAAGGCCTGTCCTTGATATCTCTTATCCTGAGTAAGGTTATAGATAACCCCACTATCAAAATCAACCTCAACCTTATCACCAGCTTCTATATCATCTGATGCTTCTTTACATTCAATAATGGGTAATCCAATATTGATGGAGTTGCGATAAAAAATCCTGGCAAATGTCTCTGCTATTACACAACTTATTCCTGAAGCCTTAATAGCTATGGGGGCGTGTTCCCTTGAGGAACCACATCCAAAATTCTTTCCTGCCACCATAATATCTCCGGGTTTTACCTTATTAACAAAGTCAGGGTCAATATCTACCATACACTTTTCGGCCAGCTCCTTTGGATCGGAGGTATTCAAATACCTAGCTGGAATTATGACATCCGTATCTACATTATCACCGTAACGATGTACTAATCCTGATGCTTTCATAATCTTACCATCCCTTTCTTCATTTATAATCCAAGTTCCTCTGGTCCTGAAATCTTTCCTGTGACTGCACTAGCTGCTGCTACAGCAGGGCTAGCAAGATATACCTCTGAATCCACATGGCCCATTCGACCAACGAAGTTACGATTAGTTGTTGATACAGCCCGCTCTCCTGCTGCAAGAACTCCCATATGACCACCGAGACATGGCCCACAAGTTGGTGTGCTTACCACTGCTCCTGCTTTTATAAATGTTGAAATAAGACCTTCTTCCAGGGCTTGAAGATAAATCTTTTGAGTAGCTGGAAAAATAATGGCCCTAATTCCCTTTGCTACTTTTCTACCTTCAAGAACCTTAGCTGCCATTCTTAAGTCATCAAGTCTACCATTGGTACAGGAGCCAATTACCACCTGATCAATCCCAATATCTCCAATATTGTCAATTGTATGAGTATTTTCTGGTAGATGGGGGAAAGCAACAGTTGGTTTAATCTTGGATAAATCTATCTCATAGGTTTTCTCATATTCAGCATCTTTATCAGCTTCATATATTGCATAAGGCTTGGTGGAGTGCTCCTTCATATAATTAATGGTTATTTCATCAACTGGAAATATGCCATTCTTTGCTCCAGCTTCGATTGCCATATTGGCTATGGTAAAACGGTCATCCATGGTAAGATTTGCTATACCATCTCCTACAAACTCCATGGACTGATACCTGGCCCCATCCACACCAATCATTCCAATAATATGAAGAATAATATCCTTGCCACTTACCCATTTTGAAGGCTTTCCTGTCAGAATAAAGCGTAAGGCAGATGGTACCCTAAACCATGCCTGACCAGTTGCCATGCCTGCTGCCATATCAGTGCTTCCTACACCTGTAGAAAAAGCACCTAGAGCACCATAGGTACAGGTATGGGAATCTGCCCCTATAACCACATCTCCTGCCACCACAAGACCTTTTTCTGGAAGAAGGGCATGCTCAATACCCATTTCACCTATCTCAAAATAATTGGTTATATCATTATCCATTGCAAATTCTCTCATACATTTGCAATTTTCTGCAGATTTTATATCCTTATTCGGTGTAAAATGATCTGGAACCAGGGCGATCTTATCCTTATCAAAAATCTGCTTCTTATGAAATTTATCCATCTCTTTTATTGCTACTGGAGCTGTGACATCATTACCCAGCACAAGATCTAGGTTGGCTTCTATTAATTGGCCTGCCCTTACATAATCAAGTCCTGTGTGGGCAGCTAGAATCTTCTGCGTCATTGTCATTCCCATATTCATTCCTCCTAATCTCTAGGGCTATCAAATCACCCATCTTATCTGTACCCACTAGGGTCTTACCAGGTGACATTATATCAATTGTCCGAAATCCCTTCCTTAGTACTTCTTTTACAGCCCCTTCCACCTTATCTGCTTCCATGTCAAGGTCAAATGAGTATCTTAGCATCATAGCCGTTGATAATATAGTTGCAATGGGGTTTGCCTTATTCTGACCTGCAATATCAGGGGCTGAACCATGGCTAGGTTCATATAGACCAAGCTTTGTTTCTCCTAGGCTGGCACTTGCTAGCATACCAATGGATCCAGTTACCATACTAGCCTCATCTGATAGGATATCCCCAAACATATTCTCAGTAAGAATAACATCAAACTGGCCTGGATCTCTTACCACCTGCATAGCACAGTTATCCACCAACATATGAGTTAGCTCTACATCAGGATAAGCCTTGGCTACTACCTTGGTAACCTGCCTCCACAATCTTGAGGAATCCAGCACATTTGCTTTATCCACACTACAGACTTTTTTTCTTCTCTTTCTAGCAATATCAAATGCCCGTCTGGCAATTCTTTCAATCTCTGCTTCACTATATACTAAAGTATCTGTAGCCGTACGCAGACCATCTACTTCCTTGGTCCACCTTTTGCCAAAGTATAATCCACCTGTTAATTCCCTCATAACTACAAAATCAAAACCATCCCCGATTATTTCGTCTTTTAAGGGACAGGCACCACGAAGCTCATCAAAGAGAACAGCCGGTCTTATATTTGCAAAGAGGTTTAGGCCTTTACGGATAGCTAAAAGTCCTGCTTCCGGTCTAAGATGGGGCGGCAGGCTATACCAATTGGTCTGACCTACATCTCCTCCTACAGCACCTAGAAGAACTGCATCACTGTTTTTTGCTGTTTGCAGGGCTTCTTCTGTAAGGGGTACTCCTGTCTTATCAATAGACACTCCACCCATAAGTACTTCCGTATACTTAAAACCATGTCCATACTTTTTTCCTACAGCATCTAGAACCTTTCTTGCTTCTGTGATAATCTCCGGACCTATTCCATCACCAGGAATCACTGTAATCCTATAATCCATAGTCAACCTCCGTTAATATAAGTTTCTTCTCCTTCATCTGGCATATCTGCATCGATAATATTCATATTGATATTTTATCAGATTAGCTGGTATAATAGTTATACATATTATGAATGTCTACTATAACTAGTAGTTATAATGATTCTTAAACATATTTACTCGATTTTATAGGCTTATTGCTTTAATTCCTAATTATAAAATTTTTGCATTGTTAACCATTTTATTATATATCAATAAAGGAGCTTGGGAAATGGAAAATCAATTATCTTTATATTATATATTTAACTGTGTTGCAGAAATCGGTAATATTTCTCATACAGCCAACAAGCTGTATGTAAGCCAACCTGCCATCAGTAAAGCAATATCAAACCTGGAAGAAAACTTGAATACCACCTTATTCATTCGAAGTTCCAGGGGGGTAAAGCTGACTGAGGAGGGTAAGCTTCTATATAAATATACCAAGGAAGCCTTCAATATTCTAGAACAGGGTGAAGATAGAATGAAGCGTTTACAGGAGCTTGGTGTGGGGCAACTTCGTATAGGAGTTAGTTCCACCTTATGCAAATATGTTCTTCTACCCTATCTTAATCGCTTTTTAAAGGCCTATCCCCATATAAAGATTACTATAGATAGCCAGTCCACTATTCATACTTTAAAACAATTAGAAAATGGATCTCTTGATATTGGATTAGTAGCCAAGCCCAGAAATACAAAGGCTTATAAATTTATATTTTTAAAGGAAATTGAAGATGTCTTTGTTACAACAAAAAGTTACCTTGACAATCTAAAACTAAGAGAAATGGAAGATGATATATTTGCCACAGCTAACATAATGCTTCTTGATGAAGAAAACATATCAAGAATGTATATTGAAGACTATTTTGAGGAAAATCACATTCGACCTAATAATGTTCTTGAAGTTTCTAGTATGGATTTGTTAATCGATTTTGCCAAGACCGGGTTGGGGGTGGCTTGTGTTATAAAAGAATTTGTATCTGAGGAATTAAGTAGAGGTATGCTTATGGAAATACCCTTAAAAACTCCAATAAAGAAAAGAGAGATAGGCTTTTGTTATCCAAAAAATGCCTACCTCTCAGATTCCATGGTAAAATTTATTAAATTCGTTACTAAAGATTCTTAATACTATGATTGGGGTGTTGGAGGAGATATATAAGGGGGTACTGTGTCCACCAAATAATCCTTACTTACATAGCATATCTCTCCTTTGTACATAAAGCTTGCCCAACCATTATCTATAGCTATAACTTCAACAGGCTCTGTATGAACTAAAAAACCTACAATATTATCAGCTTCTGTAGTAGGAGATGACCTAACATTAAGTATAGCCCCGTAAGTAGCCAGCTTCACATACATAGTAGTGGTCTCATCTACATTGTCAGCCAAATCTTTTGTATCCTCAGCTTCCTCTGTCTCATCAGTTACATCAGTAATTTGGTCATCTTCATTAGGATTCTCTGTTATATTATCCTCTTCCTCAGTAGTGTCTGATGGAATTACTGGAATAAAATCAGTCTCTTTGTCATCACCTTTACATGCCGCAAAAACAAGTAAAGCCATTCCAATAATAATATACATAAAATATTTCTTCATATAATCAACTCCAACCATTTAGATTATCTAAGTCAAAACCCATTTAAACATCTATAATATCATAGCATATTTGTCCATGACTTCCAACTCTAAATTTTATCTTTAAGTCGATTGGAGAAAATATTTATTTGTCCTTTTCCAAAAACTGATACTGGGATAAATACAAATCATGATATAGTCCTTTTTGGGCTATAAGCTCATCATGATTACCCATTTCTTTAATCTCTCCCTCGTCTACATAGAGAATTTTAGAAGCATTCTTAATAGTAGATAGACGGTGAGCTATAATAAATGAAGTTCTATTAACAAGAAGTTCCTTAAGTCCTTCTTGTAGAAGAATCTCAGTCTCTGTATCAATACTGGATGTAGCTTCGTCAAGAATTAAAATCTTCGGGTCCGCAAGTAAGGCTCTTGCAAAGCTTATTAGCTGCCTTTGTCCAACAGATAACCTGGTACCCCGTTCATTTACCTGGGTATTATATCCGTCTTCTAATTCCATAATAAAATCATGGGCACGAACAGTCTTGGCTGCACGGGTTACCTCTTCGTCAGTAGCCTCCATATTGCCATATCGAATATTATCCATAATAGTACCTGAAAAGATAAAGCTATCTTGAAGCATTACACCCATTTGTTTTCTAAGAGATTTTATCTTCACATCGCTAATATCAGTTCCATCTATGGTTATTACACCGGAATCCAGGTTATAGAACCTACTAATTAGGTTAATGATGGTGGTCTTACCTGCACCGGTTGGGCCAACTATGGCTATTGTATCACCAGCTTCAGCCTTAAAGCTAACTTCCTTAAGAATTGGAACTCCTTCATCATAGCTAAAAGATACATCCTTAAATTCTACCTCACCAACTATAGGTGGCATATCATATGCATCCTCTTTGTCTTTAACTAGTACTGGTTCATCAATAGTCTCAAATATTCTTTCTAGATAAGACATTGCTGTCAACAAAGAATTATAGAAACCCGCTAAGGTATTAATCGGAGCCCAAAACCTTCCAACATAACCGGTCATAGCTGAAAGTACACCTATAGTTATTCCATGAACACCCTGGTCCATCCAGGCTATTCCCAAGACATATATAGCCGCTGTAGTCCAAGTAGAAATATTATTAATTGATGGCCATAATATATGATTAAGTCTTACAGCTTTTAACCAAGTTACACTATATTCCTTACTTAGATTATTAAAGATATCAATATTTTCTTCTTCTCTTGTAAAACTTTGAGTAACTCTAACTCCACTGATACTTTCAGCTATATAGGCATTTAGATTAGAAGACTTGTTACTCTGTAATTGCCATGCTGCTCTTTGCCTTTTCTTAATCACAAATATCAGTATCATAAGTATGGGCAGACCTAACAGGCAAAGCAAACTAAGTCTAAAGTTCAGATACAACATAAATGCCACAATAAATATAAGGCTAAATAAATCTGTAATAGTATTTACAATACCATTTGATAGAAGGTTACTTAAGGCATTAACATAGTTAACTACCCTAACCTGTATCTTACCATGGGGTCTGTCATCATAGTAAGAAAAAGGCAATTCCTGCAAATGTAAAAATATATCCCTTCTTATTGTATGAATTATATTTTGTCCTAACTTAGATGTTGCAGTAATTCTAACTCTAGTAATTAAGGCAATAATCAAATATATCACCAATAATGTTAAACTAACAAAAACAATTCCCCTTATATCTTCATTAGGTATATATAAATCAAGTACATCCTTTAGTATTATAGGAGTCAGCATACCTAAAGCAGAAGATATAGTCATAATTAATATAATCAAAAGCATGTCTTTTCGGTATGGTTTTATATATCCTCCCAACCGCTTTAAATGGGAAATATTAAACTCTGTTTCTAGCCAAAATTCAGTCCCCCATTCTCTGCGATTTGATCAAAGTCCCCATACTGATGGTAGAATACTGTATGGTAATATCCTTTTTGCTTTATTAACTGGTCATGATTTCCTGACTCAATTATTTTACCATCTTCTACAACTAGAATAATATCAGCATCCATAATTGAGGAAATTCTATGGGCGATTATAAATACAGTATGTTTTCCATCAATTCTGTTAAGTTCCTTTTGAATAGAAGCTTCTGTCTCCATATCTACCGCTGAGGTAGTGTCATCAAGAATAATAATGGAAGGATCCTTTAGTAAAGCTCTTGCCAGTGAAATTCTCTGCTTCTGACCACCTGATAGACCAACGCCTCGTTCTCCCACAATGGTATCATAGCCATCAGGCATATCAACAATAAAATCATGGGCATTGGCTATCTTAGCCACTTCTATCACTTTCTCCATACTACAATCAGGTCTTCCATAAGCAATATTTCCTTCAATCGTATCAGAAAATAGAAATACATCCTGCATGGCAAGTCCAATATTATCTCTTAAGCTGTACAAATCGATATTTCTTACATCTGTACCATCAAGGGTAACCTCACCGCTTGTAACATCATAAAAACGACAAAGCAGATTCATAAGGGTTGTCTTACCAGAACCCGTTGCCCCGATAATTCCTACGGTTTGTCCTGCTTTTACACTAAAATTAATATCTTTTAAAATAACTTCATCTCCGACTTTGTAATTGACATTAGAAAATACTATATCACCGTCAAAACGCTCCTTAACCAAGCCGTTTTCTGGATTCTTGATTCCTGGTTCAACGCTGATAGTGTCGTAAATCTTTTCTACTGAAGCTACAAATCGTTGGTAGTCATTAGCCAGCCATCCTGCTTGACGTAGTGGCATATTCAGCATCCATAGATAACCGCTAACTGCTACTAGCTTACCCATGGTCATTCCACCTTTTATAACCATAATTCCTCCAACTAGATAAAGAATAACAGTTAGAGAACTGGCTAAAAAGTCAAAGATAGGAACGTATTTTCTCCATATATTGGAGGCATTTAATTCAGAATCCCTATATCCGTCATTTTCTACATTGAACTTTTGGATTTCAAAGTCTTCCTTAGCAAATGCCTTAACCACCCTATTACCACTAACATTTTCTTGGACAAAAGTGTTCAAACTTGAAAAACGCTCTCTTATGTTATGAAAAGCAGGCTTAACAGCTTTTAGTTGTCTAAAAGTTATATAGATTGATGCGGGCATAACTGCAATCATGCATAAGGCCAGCCTGTAATCCACTGTAAATATCATAACAAGAGCAATCACATATAATAAGACATTTTCATACATGGTATGAATAACATAAGCCACAAAATGTCTTATAGCATTCATATCTCCTGTCTGCCTAGACATTAAGTCACCTGTCCGATTATTATTATAAAATGTGAAGTCCTGCTTCATCATCTTACGGTACACATAATCCCTCATCGTATAGAGCATACCCTGTGAGGATTTCTCAAATATTTGAAGAAACCAAAATCTTAATAGGGATCTCGCTAAGGTAGATAATATTAGTATTAATATTAACTTAGGTAAAAGTTCCCTATTGCCACCTCTAATTACATCATCTACTATCATTCCAGAAATCTGGGGATTAATGATTAAAATAAAACTCTCTAACAATCCATATATCACACCATTATACACTATTATATTACAAATAGGGAATATAAAAATGTATATAATTAAGAATCTCATGTAATATTTTATAATTATTTTAACTAAATTAAAAATACTAGAAGAAAAAAATATCTAATTTTTAAATTTATGTTATAATATATGTAAATAGATATTAGCTACCATACATAAGATTCAATTATATTGCACAAATCACATGAGTCAATGGTGTCAGCCATAATGCTTAGCATGATGGCTACACATTTGATATAGATTTTACATTGAAGAGGTGAAAAAGATGACCTTCGATTATGACTTAACATATAATGATTTTAATCCGACAGTGTTTTATGTCTCCAAATTAAAGATGACTAAAACTGGCGTTGAACATGAACATGAACACGCAGAACTGGCATATATTTTATCAGGTAAAGGTAAATACCTTGTAGGGGACAAAGAATATGATGTAGAAGCTGGAGACCTAGTCATATGTAATCCTGGGGTTAAACACACACATATTTATACTAATCCAGATGAACCCACTATTGAATTTATAGCTGGCTTTACTGATTTTCAGTTCAGAAATATGTCTCCAAACTCTATCGAGACCAAGGATGGAAGCTGCATCATAAATACTTCTGCTGAGCTAAAACAGGATCTTACAATGCATTGTTATGCTATGATAGCAGAAAAAGAAAGCTGTAATCCAGGCAAATATTTTATGTTCAAGGCACATCTAATGCAGATGCTACTCCTTATAATGCGTGAACTTTTAAGTGATGAGACTTATGAGCAAACCGGATGTAATATCGAATCCTATAATAAAAGCTATGCTGTCAATAGAATTATAAGTTATCTTAATGAAAACTATAATAAGAAGATATCTTTAGAGCAAATTGCACATAATATGTATTTGAGCCCTGTATATATATCTAAGATATTTAAAGAGGAAACTGGTGAATCTCCAATAAATTATCTTATTAAGATTCGGCTGGAGAAAGCCAGGGATATACTGCTAAAGTCAAGTGATAGCAGTATAAAGAGCATAGCTAACCAAGTAGGCTATGAAGATGCATATCATTTTAGTAAACTTTTTAAGAAATATTATGGGATTTCACCCTTATATTATCGTAAAAGAGAAATGAAAAAACAGGCTTCTAATCAATAACTTCTAAGCTAAATGGAGGATTAATATGAATATGAATATGTATGACACAATATTTTCTAGGAAAAGTATTAGGAAATACTATCAGGAAAGGATTGAATGGGAAGTCCTTGATGACATCCTGCAATTCGCAGACAAGCTACCAATGTTGTATGACGGTATCAAGGTTGAATATAAATTAGTGAGCAACATAGAAGAAAATCAAGGATTTAACGGGCCATTTACAGTCAAAGCCCCTTACTATATAGTTCTATCCTCAGAAAAGAAAGAGAACTACCTATTGAATGCAGGCTATATTATGCAACATATTAGTCTATATATTGAGTCAAAGGGGCTTGGAACCTGCTTTATGGGTGGTGCCAGTCCGGGAATAGGTCTTAAAAAGACTATAAGATATGATTATGTTATTACGCTGGCCTTTGGCAAACCAAAATGTGAACCCTACAGAGATCCCATGGATGCAAAACGTCTACCGGAAAATGAACTTGTGGTTTACAAAGAAGAGGTATCATGGGACATTCATAAGCTACTAGAAGCCGCAAGGCTTGCTCCATCTAGTATTAATAACCAACCCTGGAGATTTGTTGTTTATAAAAACCGTATCCATGTCTTTACAAAGAAAAATCCATGGTTTGCTAGACCAATGGATAAAATGAAAATGATAGACATGGGAATTATGTTGGCTAACCTACTAATAGCTGCTGAGGAGCTTTGGATTGATGTCAAGTTAACAGAGTCCGCTTCCATTATGAGTAAGACATTTAAGAATAATGAGTATGTACTAACGGTTAAAATTGGATGAATTGACCAAATTATATAAACAATAGATGAAAAATAAATATTTTCATTTTAAGGTATTGACAAACTTATTTTTCTATAGTATATTATGACATGTGCTCGTCAAACAGCACAGATCATAAATGCGCGAGTGGCTCAGTGGTAGAGCATCGCCTTGCCAAGGCGAGGGCCGCGGGTTCGAATCCCGTCTCGCGCTTAATATAAAAAAGGACTCTTCGATAGAAGGGTCTTTTTTTATATTCAAATACTAGACCGGAGTCGTACTCTCACAGACAGAGACTAGGAAGAATAAGAATGGAGGTTCTCACGCCGAGATTCTTATTCTTCCTGTGGCTTTTTTGCAAACGAAGTGCAGCAAAAATGCTGCTGCGAGGAGTCGCGGTGAGAATCCCGTCTCGCGCTTAAAAAGAGAAGAACTTATGCGAAGCATAAGTTCTTCTCTTTTTCTGTGTCTTGATTAGATTCTTTCTCTAATATGAATCTCCTTTCTCACATATGCAGTTTACTGCATATAGTCCAGATTTACCAAGTTTCTCATATCCAGTAGCTTCAACTGAATTAATAATCATATCACTACTACTATTGTTACAATATCACCAAGATGACACTACTGCTATATATTAAATAAATCTGAGTTTATACATCCATCTTTAGTAGCAATTTTATCTGTGGGGTTACTTTACTGATATGAGCTAATAAAATGCGATGATATAAATTCACCGGATAATGTAGTATATCCCACGGTAAAAGATTTAGTAGATAATTCAATAACATATCGGATAAAACAACAAAAAGATGACGGCAGATGGACACAGGGTTGGTCGATGGGCTCACCTTTATTTTTCTCTAAATGAGGAAATGGAATTTGAAGCATTCTCAAAAAGTCCTTTTGCGACTCTATTTCTCTTTCCAGTATAAATTCTAAAATGGTTATTGTTTTCATGTGCCCTTTCTAGTAATGAAATATATTCAACCCTTAATATTGGTGGAATAATTACTGGCAGATATCCATCTTGAATTAATGCAGCATTCATTAAAAGTGTATATTATTTTCCTTTGATGTGATAATATTGTAATTAATATTGATAAGCAAAAATAATTAGAAGTCTACAATCTATCAGATTATTTAATTTTTTAAAGTGAGGAGAATATGGATATGGAGAAAATGCCACAGGTTGTCCTACTAGACGACGGAAGTAAAATATGGGAGAAGAAGTTTGATAAATTTGAGGCAAAAGTCTATTTGCCAAAGTGCGATCCTATTACAGATGTAGTAAATTATGGCTTTATAACACCTTATTTACTGGTATTCGAAGAGAACAAATACACACCCACAGAGGCAAAGAAGTTTGCTGATGAAAGTGGACTCACGGGGATTGCAGCTGAATATGGCGGTAGCGTTGTCTTTATCTATCCTACCAATGAGGGAGGCTGGCACAAAGCCCCTGCTGATTTATTTTCTTCTATAATATCAGAGACGAAAATCAGCCAATATTATAAGGATGGTGTAGCCATTATGCGTAACAGATTTTCCGGCAACTTTGAAGGCTACTATATCAGAGGTGCTTTGTTACGCAGTTATTTATATGGCTTTGGTGCATCAGCAGATTATATTGCAGAAAATTGCCTTCAGAAGGTGGAGGGTGATGGTTTATACGGTAAAGGAGATATTACTCCAGTTGTATGCATTTTGCAGAACTTAAAGCTAGTGCCAAAGCCTAAGAGAAGGGATATTCCCGTTATATCCATAGCTAATAGTGCTACTGTAAATGATGCACTGAAGGCTGGTTTGGATAATGTACTTATTAAGGAGACGGCTGATTACATAGATGATTTTAAAACCTTTATAAAGAAATATCGCCGAATGGTTGGTTTTCTAGATGTAGAGCCTGATTTAGAAGAAATGGGGATGATAGCCCAGCCTGGTTATAGCCTCGTTCCTACTTCAGCTGATAATCGAGGGGATGATAGAGAGTCAGAAAAACATAAGGTTGGATATGTGGCCTATTACAACAAAGGTATTATGGATAAGGCAGAGGGTGTTCCTCTGGTACTTTGTTTCCATGGTGGTGGAGATTCTGCTATGTGTATGGTGGCTTTGTCTGACTGGCATTTGGTTGCTGCAAAATATAACTTTCTTCTGGTAAGCGTGGAAAATCACTTAAACAGTACCGCAACAGAGATGATGGATTTGATTGCACATTTAAAAGAAAAATATAATATCGACAGTGAAAGAATATATTCCACTGGATTTTCCATGGGTGGCTGTAAGACATGGGATATGTTTCAGGAGTACCCCAAGGTATTTGCTGCAGTGGCACCTATGTCTGCAACCTTTGATGTAGGTCTTAATGCGTATGGTCAACCTGTCCAAAATATTAATCAGGAAACAATACTGCCTGTATTTTACGTAGGTGGAGAAGATACACCTCTTCCTGAATTGCCCTTCCAGGAAGCCAAGTGTATGAACCGTATGGCCTATGTGCTGAAGGTAAATAAGGCCACCGCCAAATATGATATAAAGTATGAGGAGAAAGATAGCTGGGTAAATCCTATTTGGGGTATTGATGGGGATGTTATATGCAAAGCCAAGGATGATGTACGAGCTAGTGTTCTTACTATGCATTTATTCGAAAGCGAAAACGGCTGTTGTTATAGTGTCTTTGCCAGTGCCAGCAATCAAGCCCATGAGATGAGACATCTTAATTGTGAAAATGCATGGAAATTCTTCAGCCAGTTTCGCCGCCTATCTAATGGTGATCTTGTAGGTGGTATAATGGGTGATATAATAAAGCTGTATGAAAATTAGAAATTCCGAAGCTACATACCATATATTATAATCATTATATAAAAAACGAGCAGGACTTAAGTGAAATAATACTCTTAATCCTGCTCAAATACCCTTTAATAATCTTTATTAAGTCTATAACTATAATGCTAGTAATAACGGTATCCAAACTATAATTGATAAAATTATTGCTGTAATAAGTTGAATTAGTGCATTCTTTTTTATCTTTTTCTCAATTGCTAACCTATTCTCTTCTGAATCAAGATGGAATTCAGGAACACTATAGGGAATATATGCAAAGAAAGGTAATATAAAAAGGACTAATAATAGTTCTTTATTGCCTATTCTATCAGCAGTAAATGTCAATCCATAATGAACCGGTACCTGATTCGGTAGAAGCAGCCACAATATTGCCCCTCCAATAATTGTTATCCAAATCACTAAATGGCGACATACCTTTAGTATTCTAACACTTGAAACCTCCATTTTGTTCACTCCTCCTCATTAAATACTTAAATTGCTTAAATTATACTCTATCATATATATTATGTAGTATATGTTAATATTTGTCTATGGTTTATTTTCATTACACCTATTAACAACATCGGCCAATATAATATTGCATATTAAAATAACCGGAAATTTTGCCTATGTATATTACAGATAATATAAAAACCCTAATCAAACTTCCAAATATGCTTGATGCACTACCATAAAACAGGTCTGCCTATATGTACTAGGCAGACCTGCTTATATTTTTTTATCATATTACAAAACATCAACTACTTCACCGTAACCTTATAGGTCTTACTTATTGCACCGTGGGTTAGTGTTAATGTAGCTGTTCCCTTTCCTACTGCCTTAATAACTCCCTTGCTACTGACTGTAAATACCTTCTTATTGGATGTCTTATAGGTTACACCCTTAGGTAATTTTGAAGTCTTTCCTGTGTCAATATATTTTCTAGATGTTGTGAGTGTTACTGACCCACCTTTCTTCATTGACTTGATTTTAGTCTGATTATCCTTACTGATAGACAAACTATCAACTGCCTTATAATCCGCTTCCACTTCCTTGGCTGACAATGGATAGTTGTAGATCTTTAACTCATCCATAGATCCGATAAAGAAATATTCACCGTCAGAGCCTATCATTAAATCTCCAAGTCCATGTGCTAAATTATTACCTTTATATTCAGATGCTTTTTCCTTTTTTACCATCTTGCCGTTATAGTAAAAGCGTACTTCATTAGTGTCAAAGGTAATGCCCAGGTGCACCCACTTATTCTTCATAGTTTTATCAGCATTGTATCTAAATCCTTGTGTCCATGTCTGATAATCAAAGGGTACATAGTCAAAGTCAATATAATTATATTCATTTCTGATACGGTAACTAGGGATTTCAGAATAATCGCTAGTACTTGCTCCTGGCTTGTTTAGGATAGTCATTAATTTCTTATCATCAGTGGGATTAATCCACCCTGTCATTGAAAAACCTTCATCAAAGTCAAGACTGGTATTATCAGCTACCTCTAGATAGGATCCCTTTTTAAATTTAGCAGCTTTACCATTCTTACCATCAACAAAACTAATGCTGCCTGCTACAAGCTCAGCATCATTACCATATCCTGATGAATCCTTAAAATCTCCATTGAATTTATAGTGTGCAACCATTGCATTTTTTTGAGTAAGAAGATCAGGACTCTCTTTTAATCCAGCATCATATAAGGCCGTCACTTCTTTTGCAGACAGAGCCCGATTATATATTCTTAAGTCATCCATATTGCCCTTAAAGCAGAACTCACCAAGATCGTCAAAACCGATGTATAAATTTCCTAAGGTAGCCCAAGGATAACCACTAACATCCTTTTTCTTTAGAAGTACATCATTTTCATATATCCTTGCTTCGCTTCCATCAAATGTAGCTGTAAGGAGATACCATTTTCTTATATCAATCGATGCACTGTCAAGATAAAATTGGCTTAGCTCTGAATCATCCTCATGAAGATACAAGAGAGGCATATTATTGCCATACTCGTAAAGCCTATATGGAACAGACCAATGATCCTCATCTTTCTCCTTATAGACATAAGGCACTCTATCGAAATCATTCAATGGTGTGACCTTATAAACCCACAGGGAAATAGTCAATGATTTAAGGTCTAAGCTATCATTATCAGGAATCTCAATATAGGTCTTTCCGTTAAATACTGCAGACTTGCCATGAATACCATCTTCATAGGTAACCTTACCATATTCACATGTTGCATGGTTACCATTGCCAGAAGAATCAGTAAGATCATCGTCGAATTTTAGATGAACCACCAGCCCATCCTCTGCAGCCACTGCTTCCGCATTAAAAATCATTCCACTAAATAGGGATAAGCACATAACCATAGCCATTAGCAAACTAAATACTCTTCTTCTACTCATAATTTAATTCAATCCTTTCATATTTCATATTGATAAAATTATTTTTTGGTAAAACTTAGTTACCTTCTACACTTCTGTAATTAATGATTAGCTCTGCCCGGGATTTTACTTTTAGTTTCTTATAGATAGCTGTCATATGAGTGTTGGCTGTAGAATATTTTATTGATAGTTTTTTTGCAGATTCCTTTAGGGTATAGCCTTCCAAAAGTAGACTAAATAAATCCATTTCTCTAGGTGTTAACATACTGACAAGCTTATGTTTATTATTCTTCAAATCATCTTTTGAAATTTCTTTCTTGTGTTTTGATTTTCCAAACAGAGCCATCTATACACCTCCCGAGTAACTCTAAATTCGATAAATTGTTTTTATCTATTATTATTTTCTTTAAGAAATATACAATAGTCTATTCATTAGTTATAATGAGTGATAAAAAGAGTACCTCATTAATTCTAATGAGGTACTCTTTTATGAAAATATATATATCATATTGTACTTTATACAGGTTCTATATAGTCTATAAATGGGTTTGATTATTTATCAGCAATATAATCTTTAAACATAATTATTAACTCAGCTCGGCTATTAATGTTCAGTTTCCTATATGCTGAGGTACAATATGTATTTACCGTAGAATATGCAATAGACAGGATTCCTGAAATCTGCCTTAGGGTATAACCTTCTAACATAAGCTTACAAACTTCTCTTTCTCGTTTGCTTAAATTATAGCCTGCAAATATATCTTTCTTCTTATTATCAATTTCAGCCTTACCAGCATCCTGCACCCAATCGTTATATTGCTGTGCCCGTACCAAGCTTGGGGATAATATAAGAAATATCAAAAGAAATGCTGTTGCAATAAGGGAGGCAATTATGGACATCTGTGAGATATCCTTATTTGAAATCACATTACCAAGGGTTAAACCTGAAATACCGCCACAGATTCCTATTAAAAAAATTGATAGCTTTATATAAGTCATACTATTATATTTCTTACCGACCACAGCCAATATGTAATACATGTTAATCATACCAATAGTACCACCAACCCCCAGAAGAATAGGGAACACAGTTAACATCTGAGGAATATCTTCTATAAATGCATTACATATCAAACCCATAGCAATTGTAAAAAAAGTAATGTTGTTTAGCCATACAAATGCTCTTCTATATACTGTATTAAGTAAAAAATATAACATACAGCCTAGTAGTCCTCCCACATAATACCACAGGTGTACCCCTTCATGATTATATGCTGTTATATTGAGGATACCCTTGCCAATTCCCTTACATAGAATCGCAATTGCACAATTATTCAATAATGTAAGATAAATCCTAGGTGTAATTTTTGGAGTCTCTATAAGCTCATTTGAATATTCTATAATACTGCTTTTCTTAAAGAAGATTGTAGCAATTAAAGATGCTACTAATATAAAATACGACCCCATATACATTCCATGGCTTGTGAGCTTTTCTTCACTTATTAAGCCTAACTCAAATAAGATTATAAGGTTTATTAAGAAGTTACTGCCAAGTACAGAATAGAACTTTTCTGTATTATTCATTACAAATACAAAGGGAATTAGGATACTGATATTGACAATACCCAAGGTAAAGCCAAATACTGTCAATGACAAAAGCTGAAGAGAGGTATTGCTTGTTAGTAGGAATAGACTCATACCGCTTATAATTAATACCGCTCCTATTCTGGCTGTTTTTGCAAACCATTCTTTCCGTATGATAAGTACAAAAAATGCAGATGAAAGAAGATTAATTGAGTGAAGTATACTTCGTAGTCCAGACGATAATATCTTCTCTGTGACAGGAGAAGCTGTCCACCAAGTTGTAAATACTATGACCCAAGCATAATAAATAATCCATATAATAATATATGGTATGTTGGTTTTCCTAACGGCCCTTATATCAACTACACTTTCAAGGTTTTTATCCTCATCTCCCACTATGGCAGTATTCTTTATAGAGCTACTCATTCAATTTCCCCCGAATATAAAGAATATTTTTACAAACCTAGCATACCATTTTATTACAATTTGAGCAAGTACTACTTTATATCTAATTTTTTTATCATTAGAATTAGTGAGATGTTGGCAATCTAAAACAAGGGGAAGCTTTATATATCTTCCCCCTGCAATTTTATATTCTATCCTTATTTTTTCATAGCATATAGCTTGGCACCATGGGGCAATATCTTTTCTTCAAAAACCTGCTCATTAGCTACCTTGCTCTCATTGGTCCAAAGCTCTTCGAAAGTATATCCCTTAAAGGATTCTAAAGCAAGTTCCTCGGATGTTATTGAAACAGTTCTTGTATCATCACTGAGGTTAAATAAAGCTAGATAATATGTGTCATTCTCATTATCCTTTGAAAACCATACTGCCTGCTTATCATCTCTCATAATCTGTTTTGCACCATGGGAATTAGTTAAAAGCCTTAGAACCTTTTTATTAGTCAATAACTCTAATGTCCAATCATCTAACTTAGTTAGCTCTGCTCCAATCATTAGGGGTGAACGGAAGATACTCCACAAGGTCATCATAGTAATCTGCTCTTCCTTAGTAAACCTTGTATACCTTTCATTACCAAATCCTTTGCCTATATAACCTAGGGGCAACATATCACAATCAGGATAGCAACCTTCAGATACATGATTCTGCCATACCTCACATCTTTCAAACATTCTAAGTAATAAAGTCCAGTTATCCCAGAAATCATCGGTGATTCTCCACATATTGGCATACTTTTCGTAATGCCAAGCCTTTTCAATCTTAGCAGGTCCTGGTGATAGACTTAAAACCATTGGTCGTCCACAATTTTCTATGGCTTTATGAAGCATTATGGTTTCTCTTTCAGCACTTGCCATATCATGTCTACATATATCATCACATTTTATAAAGTCAACACCCCAGCTGGCATATAACTCAAATATGGAATTATAGTATTCCTGGGCACCCTCTCTATCAGGAATAACTCCATACATATCAGGATTCCACCAGCAGATAGATGAAGGATCAGCTATCTCATTAGCTGTTTTATCTGAACCATATATCTTCATATTCTTATGGGCTGCTATTCTTGGAATTCCTCTCATAATGTGAATACCAACTTTAAGCCCTAGGCTATGGATATAATCAGCCAGAGGTTTAAAGCCTTGTCCATTTACTGAAGAAGGAAAACGGTCTGGACAAGGTAGAAGTCTTGAGTATTCATCCATTTCCATCTTCCAAAATGGAATATATTGATATCTATCTCTTTGGGTTCCAACATCGTAATTGTACCATTGTATATCAATCACAATATACTCCCATCCAGATTCCTTCATATTAGCAGCCATATATTCTGCATTAGCTCTAATTTGTTCCTCGTTTACTGTTGTGTCATAATAATCATAACTGTTCCACCCCATTGGTGGAGTTGGTGCAAATTTGTTTTTATTCATTATTTCCTCCCTTAGTAATATTTTGCTGTGGCATTAAGCCTATTCTCTTGTCCTATTACATATTATTGTATTGCTAGTTAATATGCTATTCAAGAGTAAATATATGATGGGATGGGTAATATTTTGATATGTATTAACCTAGCTTTCTAAAAAACGCTTTAGTTGTATATAAGTAACAACCATTTACAAGATCTCCATTTCCAAGCTGAGCATTATTCTTTTCATCTCTTGCACTCAATGGAGCAGGAGAAATTAGATATATACCATAATAATAGTTGCTATCTCTTGTATTCCAATTCTTAATCTTAAATAATTCAATAACATAGTCTATATTAAACTTATATTTCTTAGTTATTTTAATAGGCTCCGGTCTATATATTGGTAGTGGTAAAGCGTAATAATAATATTTAGTATATGTTGATTTAGAAAATCCTATGGAATACCTTTTCCTCAAGCATCCAAAAAGTTTTATCATATATGTAACATCATCTTTTTGTATAATGGCATCATATTTCCTGCCACCATCCACCATGAAAAAGTTGATAAGTGATATTTTTATGATTTTAATTTTCCCCTTATCTTCCAGTGATCTTAATTTCAATAATAAGCAAAATCGCTTCATTATGAACCTTAGTATGAAAAGTAAAAATACTATAAATATTATTAAGATAAGCACAATATCCCTGTGTATGATGTCTTAATCATACTTTCCTTTCCACAAATCTATGAGCCTCAATTTACACAACTTCATAAAATTAGTTATTCTATACATATTATACCATATCCGATGCACACTTTCATTATTTTTTTGAAACAGGGATACGAAAATAATTTGGCGTATATCCAGTAATCTTCTTAAAGGTTCGAATAAAGTTAGAATAATCATTAAAGCCTGCCATATGACAGGTATCCGTAACAGTGGTACCCCTTACCAATAGGTCCTTTGCCAAGGCAATTCGTTTCATACGAATGTATTGAAAGATGGTGCTCCCGTTAATTTCTTAAACATATGGCACATATAATATTTATCCATATATATATCTTTTGCTATATCATCTAGAGTAAAACTATCTGTCAAATGTTTTTCAATATAGTCCATAATAGGAGCAATTCTCTCATCACATATTGGATCTATTATATTATCTTGGCTCTGCTGCCAAATATTAATAGAAATCAAGAAATCCACTAGGGCAATCCGATAGCTTATATCATCTCCATATTTATCTGAAGGACCAGTACTTAATTTATCAAAATATGATTCGTATTCTTTCTGCTTACTATAATCTAGGTGAATCAGATTGTTTTTACCAACAGGATGATTATAAAAACAGGCCAACAAATCTGTTTGCTCAGTACCATAGGGTCTTACATAGTCAGGATATATATGTACTATTTTTCTACTAAAGACAGAACCGGAATGGGCAAGGATTTTGTGGATTTCTAAATCAGACATTAATAATATGTCTCCTGCTTTTAATACATAACAAGACCCATCCACATAGATAGTTACAGTCCCTTCATAAAGATAATACACCTCACAACAATCGTGGATATGAAAATCCGTATTCCGTGCAAAATCAGATCTTGTATGTTGACAGTATACTGTAGTGGTTAAATCCTTAATATAATCAGCTTTCTTCATAATAACACCCTTTCACGAACAACTTTCGCAATAATTAAGACAAATGTCGCAATGAATATGCTTAAAATTGTATCTATTATGAATTATATAATAACAGGTCATAAACAACAAGGGAAATTCTGATAGCGTCAATTTACTTTCGGAAACGAATGGTGAGAGTTCACCTGTATGATCTGATTTAGAATTATTATTTACATCATACACCATTTATTATGATTTTACCATACTTTCATATCCATAACTTT
>JAAYRE010000194.1 GCA_012518935.1 Clostridiales bacterium | reverse complement strand
TACTTCCTTTTGAAATTTCAACCACTGCTATAAAATCATCGGGCCTAATCCTATCCGGATTTATATCATGCCAGATATTTACCATAATATCACCTATCTACTTTCTTACTACATTATTATGCTGAATTTATCGGTCTCTAGTTTTATGAGTTTCCTACTTTTGTCCATAATATGCATTAGGGCCATGCTTTCTAAGGAAATGTTTATCCTGCAAATACTGTGGTGCCGAAGTCATATCCTTATTCAGTAACTCCGTCATAAGATTCATCTTTGCCACTTCCTCTAATACAACACTGTTATAGACTGCCTCAGCTGCATCTTTCCCCCATGTAAATGGTCCATGGTTTTTACATAGTACTCCAGGTACATATGTAGGATTAAGATTACTGAATGTCTCAATGATTACAAGTCCTGTGTTCTTCTCATAATCATTTTTTACTTCTTCCTCTGTAAGACTTCTTGCACAAGGTATTTCACCGTAGAAATAATCAGCATGAGTAGTTCCATAACAGGGTATTCCTCTTCCTGCCTGTGCCCATGATGTTGCTGCAGGGGAGTGGGTATGGACTATACCACCTATCTCGGGAAATGCTAGATAAAGCTCCAAGTGAGTAGCCGTATCAGAGGAGGGATTATATCTTCCTTCCACTTTATTGCCCTTTAAATCCATAACAACCATATCCTCAGGCTTAAGCTCGTCATAGGAAATTCCACTTGGCTTTATTACAAATAATTCACGCTCCCTATCAATACCGCTGACATTTCCCCAGGTATAAGTAACCAGCCCTCGTTGCGGAAGCTCCATATTAGCTTCATATACTTCTTTCTTTAATATCTCTAACATGTCTACCTCATTTCTGATACATTTTTTACAAGTCTATTCTATTTACCCTTCTATTTGAGAGTTTCAACAGCTGCTCTTTCTATAGCAAGTCCTGGAGTATATAGCTTCATGAACTCCTCAAATCCCTCTACATCCTTCTTATCAGGCTCCATGCTTGTACCGGTTTTACCTGCAAACACTTTATTATCCAGGTAGGAATCCAGGGTCTCCCCTTCTTTCTTTCGAAGCATATAGTCTGCCAAAATAGCAATACCCCAAGCTCCACCTTCACCAGCTGTCTCCATCACAGAGACTGGAGTGTCCATTGCAGCAGCAAGTATTCTCTGGCCTACGCCCTTGGTCTTAAAGAGTCCACCATGACCTAACACCTTATCAACTTTTACATTTTCCTCTTTAAATAAAATATCAAGGCCTGTCTTTAATGCTCCAAGAGAAGTATATAGATTAACTCTCATAAAGTTTGCTAGATTAAACTTAGCATCGGGCTTTCTAACAAAGAGAGGTCTTCCCTCATCCAAATGTGTTATATGCTCACCGGAGTAATATCCATATGCAAGTAAGCCTCCACAATCAGGGTCTCCTTCCAGAGCCTTATTATACAAGACAGAATATAGCTTATCCATATCAGCTTCTATCCCCATAGCTTCTGCAAACTCATTAAATATGGATACCCAAGCATTTAAATCTGTTGTGCAATTATTACTATGAACCATGGCAACTGGATCACCTGCAGGAGTCGTGACAATATCAATCTCTGTATGAACCTTTTTAAGATCCTGCTCCATAACCACCATAGCAAATACACTGGTTCCTGCAGATACATTGCTTGTTCTCTTTGCAACACTGTTAGTAGCAACCATACCTGTACCAGCATCGCCCTCTGGTGGACAGAAAGGAATTCCAGGCTTTAGATTACCACTAGGATCAAGTAATTTTGCCCCTTCTTCTGTAAGTTTTCCAGCATATTCACCTGCCACCATGACCTTAGGGAGAATATCAGCAAGTTTCCAAGAAAAGCCCTCTGGCACTATTAGTTCATCAAACTGTTTAATCATCCGCTCATTAAAATCCTTGGTGTTTGAATCCACAGGAAACATTCCTGCACAGTCTCCGATTCCAAGAACCTTCTCACCTGTAAGCATCCAATGAACATATCCCTCCAGAGTAATCATATAGTCTATCTCTGAAACATGCTCCTCCTTATTCAGAATAGCTTGATACAAGTGGGCAATACTCCATCTTTGAGGAATATTGTATTGGAAGAGGTCTGTAAGTTTATCTGCAGCCGGTCCGGTAATTGTATTTCTCCAAGTACGGAAGGGTACTAGTAATTCACCGGCTTTATTAAAGACCATATATCCATGCATCATAGCACTAAAACCTATAGCACCTATGGTAGTAATAGTAACACCGTACTTACTCTTAACCTCATTGCTTAAGTCCCTATAGCTTCCTTGAACTCCTTCCCAGATATCATCTAGGGTATAGGTCCATATATTGTCTATATAACGGTTTTCCCAATCATGCTTACCTATGGCAATAGGGTCAAAATGTTCATCCATTAGAACAGCCTTAATCCTAGTAGAGCCAAGTTCAATTCCCAGACTTGTTCTGCCACTGATTATAGCATCTTTAATTACATCAATATTACTGTTTCCCATATTAATAACCATACCTTTCTTCATTGCTTGCAGATTTACATTTATCTAAATGCAACAGAATTCCATAACAGCTCATTCTTAAGATTTCTGATATTGGTATCTTTATCAATATAAACAGCTTCAATACCCATGGCTGCTGCCCAATCTCCCATCTGCTCTGCAGTTAAATCATAAGAAAATGCAGTATGATGAGCTCCGCCTGCCAGTATCCATGCTTCAGCTCCAACTGTAAGGTTAGGCTCAGGAGTCCAGAAAGCTGTTGCTACAGGAAGTTTAGGCATAGGCTTTTCTGTCTTCTTACAATTTACATCATTTATTATTAAGCGGAAACGATTGCCCAGATCAATTAAAGATGTTGCTATTGCAGGGCCAGTCTTTGCTGTAAATACTAATCTTGCAGGGTCTTCTCTGTTACCCATAGATAATGGATTAACCTTGATTTGGATAGGACCATCAGCTACAGTAGGACATACCTCTAACATATGAGCCTGTAAGATACCTTCTTTGCCAGGTACTAGATTGTAAGTGTAATCCTCCATAAAGGAAGATCCCTTAGCATTCTTTATATCACCAGTCATAACTTTCATAAGTCTAACCATGGCAGCTGTCTTCCAGTCACCCTCACCACCAAAGCCATAGCCTTTTTCCATCAGACGCTGTATAGCAAGTCCAGGCAGTTGCTTTAAGCCACCTAAATCATCAAAATGTGTAACAATTGCATGATAGTTCTTCTCAACTAAGAATTTTTCAAATCCTAATTCTATTCCAGCTTGAACAGCTACATGCTTACGGAATTCCTTTTCATCCCGTCCTTCAAGAAGAATATCATACTTGCTATAATACTCCTCTACTAAGGTATTAATATCACCTTCTGACACGTCATTGACATACTCAACGATATCATTTACTGGATAAGCATCTATCTCCCAGCCAAATTTAATCTGAGCTTCTACCTTGTCGCCTTCGGTAACTGCAACATTTCTCATGTTATCAGCTATACGAAGTACACGGATATGGCTACTTTCTACAATTCCAATTGCAGTTCTCATCCAGCTAGCAATTCTCTTTTGTACATTTTCGTCGCTCCAATGACCAACAATTATCTTTCTCTCTATACCCATACGAGATACAATATGGCCATACTCTCTATCACCGTGAGCAGATTGATTCTCATTCATAAAGTCCATATCTATGGTGTCATAAGGAATCTCTTGATTAAACTGTGTATGCATATGAAGTAGTGGTTTTCTAAATTCCTGCAGTCCTAAAATCCATGATTTTGCAGGAGAAAATGTATGCATCCAAGTTATAACACCAGCACAATTTTCATCTTCGTTAGCTTCATTAAATAGCCTACGGATTGAAACACTGTCCAATAAAGTTGGCTTCCATTCTACTTTAAATGGGAGTAATCCAGATTCATTCATCTTTTCTACCATGATTTTTGAATGACTGGCAACATTAGCAAGACATTCGTCACCATAAAGATCCTGTGAACCTGTGGCAAACCAAAACACATAATTCTTATTCATCATAAAATACTTCCTCCTTTTGTTTTGATATGTAGATACAATATCAGTTAGTAACATATTACACAACTCTTCCATAATAATCAATTTCTTAATGCTATTATTCCATCATAAAAGTTACCTATTCCGACTATCTTTATTGATTTTATTTACTATTTCTTTTATACTTAAACTATCTCAAAACCAACTGGGCAAAGGAAGCATTTATGAAAATAATTTGCTCAGTATTTGACCTTGAAAGTGAGGATTTCTATGACACTAAATCAATTATGTATAGATATATCCTGCAACGATTCTAATATGTTAGATGAAAAAAATAGCATCGGCTCCAGAATAATGTGTCCTGAATATTCCCTTCATATGGAGGATGTCAAGACATACCCTCTCTCATCCAACAACCCGGTCTTTGCTCTTTGTTGGATTATAAGGTCCGACAACAAATTGTATGGTACCATAAAGCCTTCTGCTGTTTCCTTTTCCTACTGTAGTAGTTTTGAAACCGGCTCAAGAACTCAGATGCACACCCACGAATATCTGGAGCTGGCTTACATTGTATCAGGAACATTTTATCAAAGAATTTTAGGGAAGGATATTATATTTAAGCAAGGGGAGTTATGTCTAGTTGATAAGAACTGTCTTCATCAGGACTGCCTAGACTCTACTCCTGCCTGTATAATATTTATAGGAATTGCTAATGAAATGTTTGATAGTATTATGTCTAACCAGGCAGCTGATGCACGTATAGTCTCATTTCTTCAAACAGCTTTGTTAAAACAGAAGAACCTATGGCAATATCTTCATTTTAAGCCCATAGATGATTCTAATCGTAAGATGGAGGAATATTTTTTAGAATTGATACGAGAGCTAATCCGTAATGATAAGGCCTCCGGATATATAATTCAAGGTTTACTGATGCGTATTTTTAATTTGCTAAGCTCCGGTTATGATATTTCATTATCCAGTGAAATGCAAAAAAAGATGAACTGGTTGTTATTTGAAGAGATTACTTCGTATATTAAGGAACATTATAACAGTGTATCTTTAAAACAATTATCCAAGCATTTTCATTTTAATGAAGACTTTTTTAATAGGATTATAAAATCAAAAACTGGGATGACCTACACAGAGTATGTCCAGAATCTACGTATTAGTGAAGCAGAGAGGCTACTTCGCTCAACAGATCTTAACATTGATGATATTGCTTCAAGGGTAGGTTACCAAAACAAAGGATATTTTTATAAGATATTTGTGGAGAAAAACCATGTGACCCCTGCAAAGTTTAGAAAAGATATATTGAAATAAGCTTGATTTATTCACACAAATAATGTATATTGATAATAGTTATCATTTAGTATTGCAACTTAAAATATACTATCAATTTAGAATAAATACCTAGATATATGGTCTAGTGTGATTGGAGGTTACAAAATGAATAATACTTATGAATTTTTACCTAATATATATTGGGTAGGCGGTAATGACAGGCGGATAGAGCGTTTTGAAAACATATTTCCCCTTCCTAATGGAGTTGCTTATAACTCATTTTTAATTAATGACCAAAAGACTGCCTTACTTGACACAGTGGATTCCGCTATCACTGCTGAATATCTGGAAAATATAGCCTATGCCCTTAATGGTAGGCAACTGGATTATCTAATAATTAATCATATGGAACCGGACCACTGCGCTAATATAGAAGAAGTTCTTCGTAGATACCCCAGTGCTAAGATAATTGGTAATGCGAAGACCTTTCAATTCTTTAATCAGTACTATCGTATGGACATATCCAAAAACAGCATGGAGGTTAAAGAAGGTGATGAAATATCCTTAGGGGAGCATACTCTACGTTTTTACATGGCTCCCATGGTTCATTGGCCAGAAGTTATGGTTACATACGAAACATCCCAGGGTATTTTGTTTTCAGCCGATGCTTTTGGGTCATTTGGAGCAATATCTGGCAACTTATTTGCCGATGAAGTGGATTATGACAGCTATTTCCTAGATGAAGCCAGACGCTACTACACCAACATTGTAGGTCGCTATGGTAATCAAGTACAAGCTCTACTAAAGAAACTCTCAGGTTTACAGATTAATATGATTTGCTCTTTACATGGACATATCTGGCGTGGAGATATGCTTGACTTCATCTTAGATAAATATGATAAATGGAGTAGGTACATTCCGGAAAAGAAGGGGGTCGTTATTGCTTACGCTTCCATGTATGGTAATACTGAGAATGCAGTTAATGCTTTAGCGACAAAGCTAGCCAAAAAAGGGATTAAGGATATGAGAGTGTATGACGTATCCAAAACACACCCATCCTATATTATATCGGATATATTTAAATACAGTAATGTGGTTTTTGCTTCACCAACATATAATATGAGCTTATATTTTCCAATGGATTCGCTAATTAGGGAGCTTGCTATACTTAACATAAGTAACCGAAAGGTATCCTTAATAGGTAATCATACTTGGGCATCAGCTGCACTAAAGACCATGACTGAGCTAGTTAATGGTATGAAGAACATGGAGATTATCGGAGGCAGTATTGATATAAAATCTTCTCTACAAAAAGATAGGGAAGAAGAACTGGATGATATGGTAGATGCAATATATGAGTCCCTACAGGACTAAACAATCCATACCTGGTCGTGTACATCCTTACAGAGCATTTTATCTTATATAGGAATTTCGGCAAAACATCCTATATAAGATAAAAGACTAGGTGCTGTAATATATTTTATGGACTGTATCAACTTAAATTTATTACTCAACTGACTTAAGTGATTCAGCCATATTTATTTTTTCTATCTTCTTTCTAAGAATTATATTGACTAATAAAGTAACTGTAATAGTGGCTAAAAAGGAGATAAGATAACTAATTCCGAATATCTGCTCCTTAAAGGAGACCATTTCCACACTAATCTCATTCATAATAAACATATGAAGTAGCTTGCCAAGTCCCAAACCCACTAAGGCACCAATACATGTCAGTGTTATTGTCTCCCTGAACACATAAGATAAGGTCTCATTTTGATAAAATCCGATTACCTTTAGGGTTGCTATCTCCCTACATCTTTCTGTAATATTTATATTATTTAGATTATATATTACGACAAATCCCAGGGTTCCAGCACATATTACAACTAACCAAATAACACCGTCCAGGCTCACCATCATATTATCAACTGTAACCCTAATATCATTAGTAACAGTAACAGCCACAACATTATCATCATTAAGTAGGTTAGCTGACACTTGGTAAAGATTTTCCTTATTTGTTTTTGCATATGCATTGTTATATTTTGGTTCTTCGCCAAATAAAGCCTTATAGGTTTCACCAGTCATAAACATATAATTACCTACATAGTTTTCAAACACTCCACTAACCTCTACACTAGCAATTTCCGTGGGGCTTATATGAAATGAAATGTAATCTCCTGCCTCTATATCCATTTCATCAGCTATTTTATTGCTTAATATAACCTTATTATATTCAGGATATAATACATCCTCTCCATCAAGAGATAAATCTATAACCTTTGTAATTTCAGGATCATCAGTGGCCACAACAGAAACTTGTTTGAGGGCATTTTCATGGATAAGATCTACCTTATCATTAGCTATGAGTATACATTCAGACAAATCCTCTTTGTAAGTATTATAAAAACTCTCCCTATCTACCTCTGTAAGTTCCTCAGCAAATGATATGTTATAATCATATGTCATTATATTGCCAAACTGATCATTTGCAATATTCTTAATAGAATCTCTTATTCCAAGGGCTCCAACAATCAAGGAAGTACATCCTGCTATACCAATAACCGTCATGAAAAATCGTCTTTTATATCTAAATATATTACGGATTGACACCTTATGAAGAAAGCTTACCCTCCTCCATATTAATGGAATACGTTCTAGTAGCACCCTCTTTCCCGCCTTTGGTGCCTTGGGCCTAATAAGAGATGCTGGCATCTTAAGCAGCTCTTTTCTACATGAAATAAAAGTAACTCCTGCTGAACATAGCAAGGAAACAATTAGGCATATAATAGCCAGTTTTATATCAAAGACATAATCTATTGGTGCAAAACCGTACAGCATACCATAAGCTTCCCAAATTGCCATGGGGAAGAATTTCGTCCCCAAGATGTAGCCCAGTACACAACCAATCAAAGCCGCACTGCCTGAATAAGACATATACTTTCTACTTATTGCTCCATTGCCATATCCAAGAGCTTTTAGTGTTCCAATCTGGGTACGTTGTTCGTCAACCATTCTAGTCATGGTGGTGGAGCATACCAGGGCCGCCACCAAGAAAAAATATAAAGGAAGAATTTCAGCTATGCCATCCACAATAGATGAATCATTGTCAAAATTAACATATCCAGAATTATAATTTCGATCTAGCACAAAAGTCTTTGGCTCTTTAATGTTGTCTATCTCCTTTTTAGCATCAGCAAGCTTAATTCTTGCCTCTGCCAATTCTTCTTCAGCCTTAGTAAAACCTTCCTCAGCTTCCTTCTTACCGTCTTCATATTCTAATAAACCCTCTTGGTACTGAGTTTTGCCTTCATTCAGGGTCTCCCAACCCTCTTCAAGCTGCTGTTTATTTCTCTCAATCTCTTTGTATCCGGAATCCAATTTCTCCTTTGCGTCCCTTAGCTCTTTTTCTGCCTTGGCAAATCCAGCCTCAGCTTCTTCTTTTGCTTCATTTAACTTCTTCTGTCCCTCATCAATCTGTGCCCTGGAATCTAGAAGCATAGCATATTGTTCCATAACACCTGAGGCTTCTATCTCTGCCACTGCTTCCTTTGCTTGATTAAGGCTGGCAAGAACAGTAAGATATTCAGATGAACTAGGGTCATTTATATATAAGAGTGTTTGTTCTAATTCAGGTATTGCTACATGTAGTTGTTCATACTGGGTTTGTACACCACTCTCCTCAATCAAAGTTATAGCAGCAACAACCTCTTCTTTATTGGCATCCAGTTCATTTTGCTTGCTTTCTAGGGTTGCTAAAAGCTCTTCTTTTTCTCTTTCATATTTATCTAAACCATCTTCATAGCTTTGTACCCCTTCTAAGTATTCCTCATAGGCCTCTGCTATTTGAATTTCCCCATCCTTTAGCTTCTTCTCGTTGTCTGTAATTTTTTCCTTAGCATCCTCAAGTTCAAGCCAAGCATCCCTAAGCTTTGCCTCTACATCTGCTTTTTCTGATAAATAATCATCATAACCCTCATCATATTCTTTCTGGGCATCAACCAAAGCTTCCTGGGCTTCTGCTGCAATTTTCCTATATCTAAGATCTGCTCTGTATTGTAAGGCTTCCTTAATCTTAACTTCCTTCTCTGAAATTATGTCATTATATTCATCACTATAGACTTTTACCTCCCCTTGACCGTGCTTGCTATTCTGCCAACTTCCCTCTTGATAACTCTGCTTGTCAATGTATTCCAGCCTTAACATAATATCTGTATAGTAATCGGAATTAAACCCTTCCTTAGGTAAATACACAAATCCAAAGATTGAGCCACTAGCCAAGCTTGTAGTACCTCTGTCATAATTTAAGTAGTTAACTGAGTCTGCCAGACCAACCACGGTATATTCTTTGTGATTAAATAATTCAAGAGTATCCTCATTATTATCTAAAGATATTTGAATATTTTGATTGATAATTTCATCCGTAAACACACTAGCATCTAACACACATTCATTGCTGGTTTCTGGCATTCTTCCTTTTATTAAATTCAGATTATTTACTGATTCGGTAATAGTGTGAGCTATTAATACAACTCCCTTATCCTCTCCCCCAACATTAAATTCAGCGATAAAGTCCACAGATATTTCACCTTCAGCAATTATTCCATCCATATTATTAAAATATTTAAGATCGTCATCAGTTAATCCAAAAGAAGAGATAAGACGATAATCATACATATTATATTCATTAACATAAGCGTCTAGGTTGTTTACCATTGCAGTTTTGGTAACCTTAAGTCCCGCAAAAAAACCAACACCAAGAGCAATAATTGCCATAATAGCAAGGTAACGTTCCCAGGTATTTATAACTTCACGCCTATTATTCTTACGCCAGGCCAAACTACTTTTCATTACCATTCAATCTCCTCTATAGATAAAGCATTGTCATTTTTCTGTACAGAAACCACTGTTCCGCTCTTCATACGAATAATTCTATCAGCCATATCCACAAGGGCTGAATTATGGGTAACAATAACAACAAGTATTCCGTTTTCTCTACTTTGTTCCTGTAATAATTTTAAAATCTGCCTTCCTGTCTCATAATCCAAGGCTCCAGTTGGCTCATCACATAAAAGTATTTTCGGTCTCTTAGCAAGAGCCCTGGCAATGGCTACCCTTTGTTGTTCTCCTCCGGAAAGCTGTGCTGGGAAATTATTGAGCCTCTCACCTAGGCCTACACTTTGTAGCACCTTGTCAGCAGGAAGTGGCTTCTTTATCATCTGAGTTACAATCTCAACATTTTCCAAAGCCGTAAGATTTGGAATAAGATTATAAAATTGAAAAACAAAGCCTATATCTTCTCGACGAAAAGTAGTAAGCTCTTTTTTATTAAAGGAAGAAATCTTTTTGTCTCCCAAGGTTACTGTTCCTGACGTCAGGGTATCCATACCTCCAAGTATATTAAGAAGGGTTGTTTTACCTGCTCCCGACTGTCCTAAAATTACACAGACTTCACCTTTTTCTATTTCAAAAGAAATATTATCTAATGCATGAAGGACAAAATCACCTGTTTTATATGTCTTATTAACATTTTCAAATCTTACGAATGAACCCATATGTTAAAAGTACCTCCCAGTATATAATTACATAAATATAATTTAATTATTTTATATTAAAGTATATCACATAGAAAAAAACTTACTATTAATAAAAAATAAAGATTTTATAATATAATTGGAATAAAGTGGTGCCCTAACAAATACTTCGTTATAATATCATATTAGTTAAAATAAATAAACGAATAATATAAGATAAGATTAATTACCTTGTATTATTCGTCTATTGTCTTTATCACTTGTAATTACTTATGGAGTAACACGATTAATATCTCTTGGATATAGTGTCGTAGCTCTTTTGCTTTACGTGGTTTCACTCCAGTTACCTTGTGAATATCTTGTGTCAACTAAATCTGAAATTCCTGCCAAAAGCATTATTATTCCTTGAACACGGTGAGGTTTCACTGCATAAACTCCTCTATCTCCTTGCTCGACTTCAAATACTAAATCAGCTGCAATCAATGGCTTGAGATGATGATAAACTTGACCTGTGGAATTAAAACCACACTTTTCTACTAACATAGCCACTGTCATGGGTTTTCTTAAAAGTGCGAGTAATAAGTTTAATCTATCATTGTTACCAATGCATTGTAATACTGAGGATGCAGACTTGTTCTCGATTAGTTTAAGCAAGTCGTCTGTGTTCACTTCATTTTGTATCCAATTTGATTGTCTTTTGCCTGATGTAAAAACTCCGAGATAAGTAATGCTACCCGTACGATCTTCCTCATCAGTTAATTTACAAAGCCTATCCATAATGCTGCTTAGCTTAGGATCTGGATGCATGTTTTTCATTGGATGTACTTTCTTAAACTCAGATTCTTCTTTCTCTGACGGCTTGTCATTATGGTGTTTTGTAAACTCCATAAATAATGCTTTTATCTCTTCTACTTCTTTCTTAAGATTCTCGATATCTGCACTGTAATCATGTTCCATATAGGTTTACCTCCCTTAATATAATATTCGTATTATCGTAATTGCGTAATACCATATTAGCACAATAAGCCATATTTGTAAATACGTATTTGCGTATTTGCAAAATCTTTTTTCGTTAACCATAATCAATATAACAAAAAACACCCCCGAGGTAGAATTTGGTTATTTACCATATCTACTTTGGAGGTATCATATTACACAGCTTTTTTTGTATCCTGATACAGGGTACCATTATTAATCTCAGCTATTTTATTATTGATTCTATCGTATACTAGAGCAGAAATTTCCCTTGTTGACATTCCAGCATATTGTTCGTAAAAAATAGGCTCTAGATAATGAACCTGAGTGGTAACCCTCCTAATTGAATTAATAGTGAAGGGCTTATATGAATCATAGATAGCAACAGGTATAATAGGACATTTTGTTTTAAGGGGGATTTTGAAGGACCCTGGATGGAATTCCAGCAGATTATTCTTATTATCTGAATAACCCCCTTCGGGGAAGATAAGATATCTTCTCCCTTCCTTGATTTCCTTTATTACTTGATGGATTGCCCTCACCTGCTGTTTGGGATCTTTTTTATCTAGCTTCTGACCTTTTACAAGCCTAGTATAAAGCCTTGGCATAATTTGTTTAGTGGTTTTTTTGTCTATGACTATGGCACAAGGTCTATCATGGGTAGATACAATTCCCAACATATCGTATTTACCTTGATGATTTGAGTACATGATATAGCCACCCTTTTTCGGGAGAAATTCCTTGCCCGTTGATATGGTAGTAATCCTACCACGTCTTTTGATCATATTTATTAGTCTGCGACCTACTTTATAACGGGTCTCCTCTGAGTATTTTTCGGGATGTTTTCCTAGGTACCACATCCAAGGAATATAATAAAGATTAAATATAACAGCCGGAATAAGAATAAAATAAAATCTAAGCATAAAAATCCCTCATTTGAATCTATTTTTGTAATCAACATACCTATTCTACATTATTTCAGAAGATTTATCTACCTTGCAATTCTAATAATCAATGTGCTATATTGTAGTATTATTTACAATTACATGTATTTTGATCTAAAATAGTAATATTTACCCTACTAAAAGCGTTTTAATAATACAATAAACAACATCGTTGGGCGTACACTGCTAGGATAATCTTTTATAAATTCAGCAAATAAATGTTTATTCTCACTGATACTAATAAAAAGTCGCCATTTCGTCCAAGTTCACCAGCAAATCAAGGCTGGCATATAATTTGAAAATAATAAAATCCTCTAAGCCTTGTTCTTCAAGGTTTGGAGGACTTCATTGAGAGAGGCGACAACCAGATTTGAACTGGTGCTCAGGGTGTTGCAGACCCGTGCCTTACCGCTTGGCTATGTCGCCATATTATATTATTTTTCTAATAGCTATTTTATTATAGCAATGGTCTATTTATACGTCAAGTGCTAACTTATTTCATATAGATGTATTCAGGGACATTATCCTAAGTTAAACTATGTATAATTCTATGGAGCTATAATTCTTATAGGATTTATTATAATAAGTAATTGATTTGTAAGGGATACCTAAAGTATAATGTAAGTATCTATTAGTTTTTTATTTTAAATTTAGGAGGAGGAAGACTATGGGTTTTTGGATTTTTATGTTAATTGTGAACCTTATGATCCCCCTTTCCATGATAGGTTTTGGATATTTATTTTCTAAAAAGCCACCTAAGAATATCAATTTTGTATATGGATATCGGACGTCTATGTCAATGAAGAATAGTGATACCTGGACATTTGCACATCATTATTGTGGTAAACTATTGCATAGATGGGGAATAATTGTACTACTAGTATCCATAGTTGCTATGTGTTTTTTAATCGGAAAAGATATAGACACGATTGGTAAAATTGGTGCTATTATATGTTTTGTACAAATGATTCCTCTAATAGGAGTAATTTTCCCTACAGAACGTGCATTAAGAAGAACATTTGATAAAAACGGAAATATCAAAAACATTAACCAACTCTAAGCTTTCCTCTTAACTGGAAGGCTTTTTAACTTTAGCACTACTTATCCACTGTACAAATTAACCTTGATTTAATATATCGGCAACTGTAGAATTGAATTGAACAAAATCTAAAACATGCAATACAAACTAAAAACAAGCTTAATTATGAGGATATGTTATGTCATTTAAACTTGCCGTCATTGGTGCAGGTAGTGTCGGCTTTACCCGTACCTTGTTTTCCGATTTAATGTCTGTTCCAGAATTTCATAATATTGAGGTAGCATTTACTGATATCAATCAGCACAACCTAGACATGGTTACATCCCTATGCCAAAGAGACTTGGATGAGAATGGTGTTCCAATAAAAATTCATGCTACCTTGAATCGTCGTGAAGCACTTACTAATGCAAGGTATATTATTAATTGCGTTAGAATTGGAATGCTAGAGGCCTTTGAGACAGATATTGAAATTCCATTGAAATATGGAGTAGACCAATGCGTTGGTGATACTCTCTGTGCTGGCGGTATTATGTATGGTCAAAGAGGAATTGCTGCAATCCTTGACTTTTGTAAGGATATTCGTGAGGTGTCAGAACCAGGTGCTATTATGCTCAATTATTCTAATCCAAATGCCATGATGACTTGGGCCGCAAACAAATACGGCGGTGTACATACAATTGGTCTTTGTCATGGAGTTCAGGGTGGTCATCATCAAATTGCAGAAGCTTTAGGCCTTGAGCAAAAGGATGTAGATATTATCTGCGCAGGAATTAATCATCAGACATGGTATATTTCTGTAAAGCATAAAGGAGAAGATATGCTTCCTAAACTTTTAGAAGCATATCGATCAAATGAGTACCTATCAAGGACTGAAAAGGTTAGAATCGATATGCTTAAGAACTTTGGATATTACTCCACAGAATCAAATGGTCATCTTTCTGAATATGTAGCCTGGTATCGTAAGCGGCCAGATGAACTAGAAAAATGGATTGATCTTAGTGTTTGGATTCATGGTGAAACTGGGGGTTACCTTCGTGTATGCAGGGAGGGTAGAAATTGGTTTGAAGAGGATTATCCTAACTGGATGAAGGAACCAGCTAAAGAATATACCTCTCAAAATCGTAGTCAGGAACACGGTTCTTATATAATTGAATCTTTGGAAACTGGCCGTATTTATCGCGGGCATTTTAATGTAATGAATAAGGGATGTATCACAAATCTTCCAGACGAAAGCGTTGTTGAAGTTCCAGGATATGTTGATGCAAATGGGTTAAGCATACCTAAGATTGGTGATTTACCATTGGGATGTGCGGCGATTTGTTCACAAAGCATCTGGGTGCAGCGCTTAGCAGTAGAAGCTGCAGTAGCAGGTGATATTACTCTACTAAGGCAAGCTATGCTTATGGATCCTCTTACAGGAGCTGTATGCACTCCCCAGGAAATCTATCAAATGGTTGATGAGATGCTAATTGCAGGTGAAGCATGGCTACCACAATATAAAGATGAAATTGTAAAGGCAAAAGAGCGGATGAAATCAACTAATCTAATACCTCCAAGAGATTATACCGGTATTCGTGTGAAAGAAAAAACTCTTGAAGAAATGCATCAAGATAAAAAAGAAGCCAGAAAAAATGCTGCAGAAGCAGATAAGGCTAAATAGGCAAGTTTCTATAACAACTATCAACTAGTTGGTAATAAATTCATACATGTTGGTAAACCCATAATAATTAATCCGATTCTCTACGCCTAGTTCCATTTTGGGAGCAATTGCATTAAATTAATGTAACTGCTCCCACCACTATATATACCAAAGATCATTTACATTCCTTAATTGTCTTGTGTAAGGAAGTAAATAGCTCATCATATTTTAAAACCTTACTATTATATCGTGTAATAGCGACATATACACTTAAAGGAATGTCCCTTCCCTCAAAATCAAAGGTTTGCCCGTTCATTTTCAGCATTTCATCAGATATTTTTGAGGCATATTCTATTTCTTTACTATTAGATAGGAGAACAAATTCATCACCACCTATGCGAAATACCACATCCTCATCTCCTGCCACCTTATCCATCCGCTTTAGTACTTCTAATATTGCCAAATCCCCTGCCTTATAAGATATTTCATTAATTGGAGCTAAGGACTTTATGTCACAACATAAAAAATAACACTCTTTTCTATCAACAAACAAATCGTATAACTCAGTAATATCAACATGCCTTCTTTCATTCATATAATCATCTCCTTTCTTAATGGGCATAAACTGCCTAGGATATAACTGTGTAAATCTTGCTTCTTTTCGAAAGACCGAAGGATTAGACTGCCATACCTGCTTAAAGGCTCTGGTAAAGGCTTCTGGTGAGTTATAGCAATATTTTAAAGCTATGTCAAGTATACTTACACTAGGGTTATCAACCAAGTCCCTAGCTGCCTTAGTAAGCCTTCGTTTAATTATGTACTCTTTAATACTGCAACAATTCACATATCTAAATATCTTCTGAAGGTAGGACTTTGAGCAATAGCAGGCATCAGCTACATCTTCTGCTGTTATATTTTCACAGATATTACTTTCAATATAATCCAGTGCATCAGATAAAAGCTCTAATTTGCTCATAATCTACCTCCTGTTTATTATTCGGTACCGTATCTATAAGATAACATATTGGAATGATAGAATCTTGATATTTTGGGTACAGTTTTTAGCATAAGTATTTTATTATTTAACCACGTATGCTATATTAATAACATGTAACAATATTACAATTATAATACGAAAGCAAAGGATTGGTAAAATGCTTAAAGCTTCAACCAAAAAGAGAATATTTAGAATGTTTATTATTATAGTGTTACTGGGAGTACTAGGAGTAATATCTGTTTTTTCTATAAATGGTTATATTAAGGCTTCAGCAAAAAATAGAATTCTTACCCTTGATCAGGCAAGCAAGTTAGACGGCGTTGATTGTATACTCATACTTGGAGCAGGTGTATGGGGAGACAGACCCACACATATGCTTGAAGATCGTCTAAAATTCGGAATTACTCTATATGAAATGAATGCTTCAGGTCGTTTATTAATGAGTGGAGATCATGGTAGAAAGAACTATGATGAAGTAAATGTTATGAAGAATTATGCTATTAATGAAGGAGTTCCTTCCTCAGACATCTTCATGGATCATGCCGGTTTTTCAACATACGAAAGCTTATATAGAGCAAGAGATATATTTGAGGCAAAAAAAGTTATTATTATTACGCAAGAATATCATTTGTATAGAGCTTTATATGTAGCAGATAAGCTAGGGCTTGACGCATATGGTGTTGCCTCCAATCCTCGCGAATATGTCGGACAAAGTAGCCGTGAGCTAAGAGAAATATTAGCTAGAGTTAAGGACTTCTTATACGTGATCATAAAGCCAGAACCTACCTACTTAGGAGAGAGCATTCCCGTTAGCGGAAACGGAGATATAACAAATGATATATCAACCATTCCATCTCAGTAGATCCTCTCATCACAGATGCCTATATAACATTTACTGCCGTAAAATCATTTCATCCTCTGATGAGACTCTAAGATATCATTATATACGCTTCATTCACTTTAGTAATGAACCATTTCTAACCTGATTCAGATATTTTATTATGTTATCATCCTCTAAATTATTGTAAGTGTAATCGAAATTAGATGCTACTTCTAGAGCAAGTACTCTAAAAAGCTCACAAGCTGTAAAAATAGACTTCCATACATTATTGTATTCGCTGTTAGAATATGTTTGAGTATACATTTCATATAAGCTATTAGGTAGATATTGTTTAAAATACTTACCCATCTTACCAGCCGAAACATTAAAATCATTATTTATACCGATATACCACTCAACCATCTGGTTCAACATATCACGTACATAATGGTTATACATTTCCATAACATATGGTAGCTCATCACGTGCAATTCCTTTGGCAACATTGTTAAGGCACCACCAAAATTCATTACAAGTGTCACGATACACTTCAGCAGTCGGTGCTTTTATCAAAAAGATTGAAGGATTTACCTCTATTTCAGGTAAAAGTCCTACCTTATCAAGTAAAATGATAGCAGGCTCACCATCATCGATATATGGATATTTTTCTATTGTTAGATCAATTCGATTACCGTCTGGAAACATCATAAGATAAGCAAAATTCCCATCGTTTGCCGGTGGTAAAAGTGGATGAGTATTAAGCTCAGGTAATTGCATTACAGAAGGTCTGCCAAATTGTTCCTCTATCCATTCTAGATTGTTATAAAATGGCTCGACTTCATCTACAGAATATGTAATATCATAGTCCTGATAAATATCCTTGGGACAATCAGGATTTGCACGGGAACCGACCAGTATTACAGCTTTAATACGTGAATCAGCTTTTGCGACCTTAAGAATTAAGTCATACATTTCTTTTTCTGTCCTCATTTAATATCACTCCTTCTATACTATACTTAGTAATTATATACTTCCAAACATAGGAAAACAATATAGATAAAAACAAGAAGTCTCTAAACCTTAATTTTTCAAGACTTAGAGACTCTTTTAATTGATATATGTAACAAATTATTTTTAACAAACTTTATTTGGATTAAAATGATGAAACCCAGAAACGAACTCTTATTCAAAGAAGGTAAGAATACTTCCATCAATGGTTGTTACTGAACAGGTTTTTCCGCCCCAGGGTTGAACCTCAACCTCTGAAATCTCATTCCAACCCCGACTTTTCACAAATGAATATAGCTGATCTACTCCTTGAACTAGCATAAACCCTACCATTTGTTTTAAGGGCTCACCATAAAACATATGAATACCTGTAAATGGCGCAATATGCAAGGATTCGATTTCAATAGGGATGTTATTTACACATCCGTAGGTTCCCTTATCTGATTCATTTCGGGCTTCAATCTGTCCATACCACCCAAGTATATCGGTGAACCATCTTAATGTCCTATCCATATCTCTTGTATAGTATACAGCTCCTGTTTCTTTAACTATATAACCTCTTTCTCCTAAACTACCTAACATGATTTTCCCTTGTATGATGTATTTAGTAACAAATACATCAATACTCTCCTTTCTTTTCAACTTTGTTATAATCAATAGTAACACTGTGGACTTTTTATGATTTTCTATAGCTTTGACTATTTAAAGGAGTGTAT
>JAAYRE010000193.1 GCA_012518935.1 Clostridiales bacterium | reverse complement strand
AGTTATAACAACAAATTTAGATGAAATAGATGACAGACTTATTAATAATATGGCAGTATCATTGGATTGTACAGTAGAAGATGGCCCCTTAGATCAAAGATTGCAGGAGCTTATATATTGCTTGAATCAAAAAAGTCGTTTTGAAGATAAGAGATTATAAAAAAGGTGACAGGTACAGTTGACAAAACGTCAACAGTGCCTGTCACCTTTTACATATTGTCAACTGTACCTGTCACCATTACAAAATATCAACTGTACCTGGTACCTTCAGAGATTCAGTTACTCTAGATTTAATTTTCTACTGAAGATATAAGATGTTGCACTATAATATGCTGTACTTAATAATAAGCTGACAATTATACTGAAGGGAAATACCATGTGGGGAATAGCTTCCATGGTCTCAATGTTTGAACCTGATATACTAGCTACTATAAGCAATAGTAGAGTTATAAGTATCTGTACTGCAGTAGAAATTACAAAGTATGCTACAAATGAACCTAAAACCCTGTGTCCATTAAATAGATGACCTACAGCAATGGATACATAGATAAGAAGTATACTTTGAAACAAACTGCTTATGATCATAAGTATGAATTCTATTATTACTAAAGCATATGTTTTTCCAAAAGAAGCCTTAAACACATAAAATATTTCATCAAGAGCATTTTTAAAATCATTTAGCCTTTCAGGAGTTGCAATGAGAAGCAGTAAGGATAGGCAAATGGTTATTACACTTACTATAGTCCATATAATTGAAGTAATTAACTTGGAATTTACTAATTGTGTAGGCTTTACCGGTAAGGTGAACATTAGATAGCCCTCATCTGACATTAGGTTCTTATAAAATCTAACTATCATAAATATAAATGTGACAAATAATGAAGCTATGATTGATATTACATAAGCAATCATCATAAATACTGGAATAAAGTTTAAAGCCCCGTTAAATATATCTACATTTATTACTAATCGATTTACTAGAGAGAGTATTAATGTAATACCATATATGGGTAATAGATATTTACCGGTAGCATAAAGCTCATGTTTTAATAATTTTCTTAGCATCTGAATACCTCCCTAAATAATGAATCTATGGATTTGCCCTCTTTTTCTCGTATCTCATCGACAGAGGCATGAAGTTGTAGATAGCCTTCTTTGATAAAGATTACTTCATCCAATACATTTTCTATATCTGCTATAAGATGAGTTGAGATTATTACACAGGCATTCTCATTATAATTGGTGATGATAGTGTTTAATATATAATCTCTAGCAGCGGGATCTACACCGCCAATTGGTTCATCTAAGCAGTACAAATCGGCTTTACGACTCATAACAAGGATTAACTGAACTTTTTCCTTTGTACCTTTAGAAAGAGCCTTTAGGCGTTTACTTGAATCAAGATGTAAATGGTCTAGCATTTCATATGCTTTCTTCTCATCAAAATCTGCAAAAAAGTCTTTAAAGAAATTTATGGCATCTGATACCTTCATCCAATCCGGTAAATATGTCTTCTCAGGAAGGTAAGATACTATTTTCTTACTCTCTACCCCTGGTTCAAATCCATTAATTTTTATGGTACCTGAAGAAGGTACTAATAATCCGTTAATTAGCTTTATTAATGTGGTTTTTCCACTGCCATTAGGTCCTAATAGGCCAACTATTCTTCCTCTCTCTAAGGAAAGGTTTAAGTCCGATAAGGCAGTAGTAGAACCATATTTTTTAGTAAGTGACCTGCACTCTAAAATTACACTCATATCTAACTCCTATCCGCGTTATACGCTATTTTTTGTTATTGTCTGATATCATATTGATGTATGAAATTGTTTCTTCCAGATTTACTCCTAGTAAATCCATTTTGTCTAAAAATTCCTGAATCACTTGCGTGATGTATTGCTTTCTAAGCTTGCCTATTAACTCTTCATCAGAAGTGATGAATCTGCCACTGGTACGGTTAGCATATACAAGTCCATCCCTTTCTAGCTCTGTCATGGCTCTTTGCATTGTATTAGGGCTTACCGTGGCTTTTATGGCCAAGTCTCTTACAGAGGGAAGCTTATCTCCTGGTTTATAAATGCCTGAAATGATTCCAGCCTGTATCTGTTCAACTAGTTGTAAGTAAACAGGTTTATCTGTGTTTAGCTCCCATTGCATTTCTACAACTCCTTTCTTTTAAATTACATAGAAATACTGCACACTTGTATCAATGTGTCATTGTGTTATTGTGTCATTGTATCAATGTCTTGATACAAGAATACAACATATGTTTTTATTTGTCAACTATTATTTTTGAAATTTTTATAACTTTTATAACCTATATAACAATATTATCGATATTATTAGACGTGTTGGAAGAAATAGTACAAAGCACAAGATGGGATATAATGGGGTATATTGGTTGACAATGGTAAGGGGCATGGTACAATGTAATTGCATGATTTAACATATATATGTAATAGCCGGCAAATATATAGTGCTAAATCATTATGTTGCATTGTAATTTTCACATACCCAATTATTTGGCTAGAAAGGAGTAATTATGAGAAAAAAACTAATTGTATTGCTTGTTTCTACTCTACTTTCAGTCACTTTTATTACAAGCTCAGCTTTTGCAGCACATGACAACCCGAAAGGAGGGTTGTGTGACAATACATATACTAGTTATGAACATGTAGGATTTCATAGTAGTTATAGTATATATCCACATCAACTTAGTGATGGCAGAAATTGTATGAGGACACGTTTGGTTTACTTACACAGAATAACCTGTTCCAGTTGCGGACATTTATTTGACAGCAGCGCTGCTCTGGACTGTTCTGAAGCACATAGTATATGCCCAATATATATTGAAAACCATTAACATTAAGCACTATACAACCAGTGCAGTTTATCGCACTGGTTGTAATAAAATACATGATAAATATAGTCAGATAAACTGGTCATAACTATAGGAGGATACCTATGCGAAAATACATATTGATTGCTTTATGCTTGTTGCTATCAATACTTACCAGTTGTAATAAGCATGAAGAGGAAAGATTATCAAATACCGAGTTATATAAAGAAATAAAATTTTATAACCAACCATCGGAAGTGTTAACATTTACAGTATCAACTGATGGTGAAATATACCTCATCAAGACAGATGGTATTTTATCGAGATATAAAAATGACGGAACTTTGGTGCAACAATATGATGATGTCGGTGACATTACAGCTATGTGTTGGGACAATGATATTATATATGCTTATGATGCAGTTAAAGGACAAATTATAAACTTAGATACCGCTGATGGGGAAATAAAACCAATCTCAGAGAACTTTGAGGTAGATGAAGTACTTAAGCTTGTTAAAAACGGCAACTATTTATATGCACTGGCTATTCCAGATGCTCATGCAAGCTTTAAACCTGGTCTTAACGGATATATGGATTTTGGTGAAATATTATATAGAATTGATCTGAAGAATGGAAAAATTCAAGATCTTGATGAAGATAATATAATAGCAATTTATAATGGAAAAGATAACAATTTATATTATTATGCATATCGTGATGATGAATATGCATAGTATTCATATAATTCTAAAAGTAAAAGTAGCAAATTGTTTAATATGAATGATACAGGTTACATAAGTGCATTTGTGTATGAAAAGGAAAGCTTCATCTGTTCTGATTTGAATAATTCTATGATTAAGATGATTAATCCTGTAGATTCTTCTGAGACGGTAATTGATGACAAGGTCTTAATTCTATCAGGTAATGATATGACCTATCTTGGTGGAAATGTTATTTATTTTGCACTAGGAGCTGATAAAAATCCTAATGAAATTAAATCAGTCTTTTTAGATAAGATAAAAAATGACAAACAGCAGGAGAATGGATTGGAAAGTGATGATTCAAAAATTACTGATAAGGGTAAAATTATTGTATCAACTTCCCAGAGACAATATATTGACACGACTTCTCTAAAAAGAATTAGTGGAATTGGTACCAGGATAGTTGATCAGAATGTATATGAGGAAGTATTACTTACAGAAATCATGGCGGGTAATCCTGATGTTGATATATATATTACATCATATGGTAGTTACGTAGCTTCTGGAGTTAGAGACAAAAAAATATATATGCCACTTAATGATTCAGATATCATATGTAACTATATGGATAAATGCTTTGATTATGTTGCTGAAGCTATGAAATCTCAATCTGGGGATATATGGGCACTACCAATTTCGCTCGAAAGCCAAGTAATCTGGTATGTGCCTGAGAATATTGATAAGTTTTCAATTGACCTTAATGAATTTACCTATCTTGATAGTTTTTTCAAGCTTTCAGAGAAGATACCAAAGGATGGTACATATGTTGCTTATTTGGACTATCCCGGAAACTTTGGTGGATTTTGTCATAATCAGTATGATGCTCTATATAATGATTATGATAATAACACTATAAACTTTAATACACCTTTATATAAAGACTTATTTGATAAAGTATGGACAGGATGGGTGAATTATTCTCCCCTTCCTCGACATCCGTTATTTAGGGTCAGCAAGGAAGATTATAATAATGAAATGATATGGGAAACGGCAAGCTTTGATAAATCAAAACTTATATTTAAATGGAGTGGTATAGGTGATCATCTGAATACACAGAATGTATCCTTAGATGGTTGGCGGGCTCTACCCATGCCTCGTATATCCTCTGATGTGAAGAAAAACAGGGTAATTATGAGATGTGCCTTTATTAATCCATATAGCAAAAACAAAGAGCTTGCCTTGGAATATCTGGAATCGATTACAAAAATACCTTTTGAATATTCATCAGAAGATTCTGTTTTTTTATTCAAAGATGAAGATATGTATGAGGGAAAATACAATACTGAGCAAGTAGCATTTATTGATATATATAATATTATAAATGATGGGTTTTTAACAGAATCAAACTATCTTTTAAATTATACAATTATAGATGATTATCAAAATGGTCGCTTGACGATTGATGAAGCTATAGCAAAAATACAGCGGGAGGCAGAGATGTGGGCAAATGAATAGATTATAGTACATAATATCAAGTGTTTTCCAAAACAATGTAAGTATCTACCTGGTTTTTGATAAGTAGATATCATTACCATAAGTAAAACAAAAAGATTGCCTTATATAACTTAATTGATATGGAGGTAATCTTTTTAATTCTTTTCCAATTTGATTATATGGTATATAATACAAGTATATAAGCCTTATAGCTTCTAAGCTATATAAATGATAATAACGGAGTGAAGAATTTGAATTACAGTGATTGTATAAAAACAATAAAAGGAATTGGAGAGAAGACAGCCCTATCTTTTGGTAAAATTGGCATTGAGACCGTTCAAGATCTTCTTGAGCATTATCCCAGGGGATATGAGGAGTTTACTATGCCTGTATCTATTTCGCAGATAAAGGAAGATGATACTGTTACTATTGAAGCTTCTCTAGTAAAGAGTCCACGTATAAAACGGGTACGTCATCTTCAGATTATAAATGCTCATGTAAGAGATGGTTCAGGTACTTTGCTACTGACATGGTTTAATATGCCTTTTCTTATGAGAAAGCTGGGTACAGGAAGCAAATATCTCTTTAGGGGAAAGGTGAAGTATAAAAATGGTTTTCTTGTTATGGAACAGCCTAAGATTTATTTTAACAAGCAAGAATACTATAGATTACTAAAAGTATTGCAACCCATATACCCATTAACTGTAGGTATTACTAATAATTTAATTATAAAATCCATGCATGAAGTGCATAATAATCTAGAATTTGCCAAGGATTATATCCCGAGGAAGGTCAGCAAAGAATATTCCCTGATGGACCGAACAAAGGCCTTAAAGGAAATACATTTTCCTAAGGATGAAGATAGTATGAAGAAAGCCAGGACACGACTGGCCTTTGATGAGTTTTTCCTATATTCTATGGCACTTAGGAGGATGAAAAACAATAAAACAATGGAATATTCCCACTATCCCATGGATCTTAAGAGAGAATGTGAAGATCTGATAAGGGAACTTCCATATTCCTTAACAAAAGCCCAGGATAATGTATGGGATGAAATTAAAAAAGATATGACTTCTGATTTTTCAATGAATCGCCTGATACAAGGCGATGTTGGCTCGGGTAAGACTATACTTGCAATACTTGCTCTTCTAATGGCAGTAAAGAATGGTTATCAAGGCTCCATTATGGTTCCTACAGAGGTTTTAGCTAAGCAACACTACAAATCCTTTTGTCAGATGCTTTCGGGATATGGGGTTTCTGTGTGTTTGCTTGTGGGATCTATGACCGCCAAGGAGAAGAGACAAGCCTATGAAAAAATAAAGGACCATGAGGTAGACATAATAGTAGGTACTCATGCACTGATTCAAGAGAAGGTAGAATATGATAATCTTGCTCTTGTAATCACCGACGAGCAGCATCGTTTTGGTGTAAAGCAAAGAGAGGAAATGATGACTAAGGGTAGAAGACCCCATGTACTTGTCATGAGTGCCACACCAATTCCACGAACATTAGCACTAATTCTCTATGGTGATCTAGACATATCCATTTTGGATGAGCTTCCTGCTAGAAGGTTACCTATAAAGAACTGTGTGGTTAATACTAATTATAGACCTAATGCTTATAAGTTTATAGAAAAGCAGGTTAATATGGGCAGACAAGCCTATGTGATATGCCCTATGGTAGAAGAAAGTGAGCTTATTGAAGCTGAGAATGTAATCGATTATACACAGCAACTGAAAGAGGCTCTTTCTCCAAATATATCCGTGGAATTTCTCCATGGTAAGATGAAGCCCAAAGAAAAGAATGATATTATGGAAAGATTTGCAGAAGGAGAAATACAAGTCCTTGTTTCAACTACTGTTGTTGAGGTTGGTGTAAATGTACCCAATGCTACAGTCATGATGGTGGAAAATGCCGAGCGGTTTGGTCTTGCACAGCTTCATCAGCTTAGAGGACGGGTAGGCCGCGGGGAACATCAGTCTTATTGTATATTTGTATGTGGAACACAAAGTAAGACGGCTAAAGAAAGACTTGAAATTCTTAATAAATCCAACGATGGTTTTTACATCGCTGAAGAAGATTTGAAATTACGGGGTCCCGGGAATCTCTTTGGTACTTTACAGAGTGGTGAATTGGATTTTAAGATAGGGAATATCTATACAGATGCTGATGTACTTAAAAAGGCGGCAAAAGCAGCAGGAGATTTAAGCCATGATGAAGTGGAAAAGATATTTAAGGAAAATCCTTATCTTGAGGATAAAATACTATATCAAAGAAGTGGAACATTATAATACCAAAGATATCCTTTCATATATTTTTATGATATAATTACAGGGTGAGCACAATATAATAAATCCTTGAAAACATTAAAAAGAGGGGTTTTATGATAACTGTAGATAAATCAAGCACTGAAAAAAGAACATCAGACTCACTATTATCCGTGGTAATACCTATTTATCAAGAAGAAAGCCATATAAAAAACTCTATAAAAGTTATAGAAAAGATTCTGATAGATAATAAAATCGTCTATGAATTTATTCTTGTAGATGATGGCTCCAAGGATAATACCTGGAATGAATTAAAAAGTCTTTCCAAGGAAAATGAGCATATAACCATTATCAGACTAAGCAGAAACTTTGGTAAAGAATCTGCTCTTTGTGCAGGACTTGAATATGCTAAGGGAGATATGGTCTTAGTTATGGATGCAGATTTACAGCATCCACCTGAGATTATTCCGTCCATGGTTAATGCTTGGCTTAATGAAGGTTATGATGTTGTAGACGGTGTTAAGCACTCCAGGGGAAAAGAAAATATAATATACCGAGGTTGTGCAAAGTTTTTTTATTATTTGATATATAAATCAACTGATGTTCATTTGGGCCGAGCATCGGATTATAAGTTGTTGGATCGGAAGGTAGTGGAGGCTTGGAAGGAGCTGCCGGAACGGACCATTTTCTTTAGAGGAATGTCTGCTTGGGTAGGTTTTGAGAGAAAAGAAATAGAATTTGATGTGGCAGATAGAATTGATGGCAAATCCAAATGGTCCATAACCCGGCTAATAAGATTAGCCATAAATGCTATCACTTCTTATACTTCAGTACCACTTCATTTCATCACTTTTCTTGGTTTTATTATGTTCATAATAGCTCTTATTTTAGGGGTTCAGACCTTGTTTATGAAGCTATCAGGAAAGGCTAGCGACGGATTTACCACGGTTATTTTGCTTTTGTTGATTATAGGAAGTGCTATTATGACCAGCCTCGGTATTATAGGCATTTATCTTACTAAAATTTATAAAGAAGTTAAGGCAAGACCAAGATATCTGGTTTCTGATTGTATCAAGGGCGGTGATGACAAGTGTTAGGTATTATATATCTACTGCTTTGTTTTGGTATAGGTTGGGTTATATGTAGCTATGGATTTCCAAAGCTACAAGGAGAAGTCCGTTCCACTTATAATAATAAAAACATTAACCTAAGTCCTTATATGTTACTTATTCCGGTATGGTTTATCTGCGGTGTTCTGGCAATGACTTGGTCTGTATATTTGACTGCATTAATTGTATCTCTAATGTCTAAGGGTATAGAATATCCCCTTACTTTAGCCAATGCTATAATTATGCCATTGGGGTTAATAATATGGGCAATTGCTTATTATAAAAAACTAATTAAGACTAGAAATAAATCAAATTTGGATAAAATAGATTCTGAGAATTCTATTATAGATAATTTGGACATCGCTACAGTCATTAAAGAAGGTATCTTTATTGGACTTGTAACTCTTCTTGCCTTTATCCTTATGTGGTCTACATTTTATGTTAAGGATGGACAACTTCATATTGGAGTCAGTGTATTTAGTGATTTTTCACCCCACCTGGGAATGATTAGATCCTTCTCCTATGGGAATAATTTTCCTACCTCATATTCACATTTTGCAGGGGAAGACATCAAATATCATTTTATGTTCCAATTCCTTGTGGGAAACTTAGAGTTTCTGGGGATGAGGATTGATTTTGCTTTTAATATTCCCAGTATGATAAGTTTTATATGTGCTTTTATGCTTTTGTATGTTCTGGCCATAAAGATTACGGGAAGAATACTTTCTGGAATATTAGCTTGTCTTTTTTTTGCCTTTCGCAGTGGCAAGGCACTTTTTATTTATTTATCTAACCTACCTAAGAATACAGATGTATGGAAGGCCTTATGGAATAACACCAACTTTATAGGTGACACACCCCATGAAGATTGGGGGCTATGGAATCTTAATGTATATTGTAATCAAAGGCACCTGGCCTTAGGACTTGCCACCATGTTTTTTATATTGATTTTATTTATTCCCCATCTTTATGATATGTTTGGGGACATTAGGGAAAATAGATTTTCTTTAAGGAAAATATTTTTTTCCAAAGAAGGATGGGAGATTAAAAATATTAGATATTCCATAGTCTCAGGATTATTACTAGGTAGCCTTTCCTTTTTTCATGGCTCCGCTGTTATTGGATGCCTGCTGGTATTATTTGTGATAGCGATATTTTCTAAAAAGCGTCTAGAGTTTTTAGTAACAGCAGTGATTGCCTTAATACTTTCCCTATT
>JAAYRE010000192.1 GCA_012518935.1 Clostridiales bacterium | reverse complement strand
GCATCCTTATTTCTTAGAAGACTTCATATCCTTTATCGGAATATTGGCATATAAGGCAGGTACAGATGTTCCCCTATGCATTTCCGATTCTTGCTGTGTTATTTTAATATCAAGTCCATCCAAGTCGATTTCAATGTATTTTGATATCACCTTAATGATATCATTTTTTATTTGTTCCATAATTTCGGGTGAGCAACCTGCACGGTCTGATACTAGAACCAATTTTAATCTGTCCTTAGCAATGCTGCCGGTTCCCTTTTTTCTAAAAAGATCTGCCAAACCCATGAAATAAACCTCCCCTTATATTTTTCTTTTGCCAAATAATCTACTAAAGAATGATGTCCTTCCATTAAGATCAAGGAAAGGTACCTCTTCTCCTATTAATCTTCTTGCAATATTCATATAAGCTGTTCCCGCCAAGGAATCAGAACCAACTAGGGGTTCACCTTGGTTAGTGGATATAACAATATGTTCATCATCAGGAACTACTCCAATTAAATCAATAGCTAGTATCTCTGTGACATCCTCGCTAGACATCATATCACCTCGTTTTACCATGTCCATTCGAAGTCTGTTAACAATTAAATATGTTTCATCGATTTCATTTGCTTCTAACAAACCAATAATTCTATCGGCATCCCTAACTGCTGACACTTCAGGGGTAGTAATAACTAAAGCTCTGTCTGCTCCAGCTATGGCATTATGAAAGCCTTGCTCTATACCAGCAGGACAGTCCATAATTATGTAATCAAACTCTTCTTTTAGCTCATCTGACAGCTTTTTCATCTGCTCAGGAGTGACCGAATTTTTATCCCTGGTTTGTGCTGAAGGTAAAAGATATAGATTCGGATAACGCTTGTCCTTAATTAAAGCATTACGAATCCTACAGTTTCCTTCAATAACATCAACAAGATTGTAGACGATACGGTTTTCCAATCCCATAACAACATCAAGATTACGAAGTCCTATATCCGTATCAATTAATACTACTTTTTTGTCTAGCATAGCAAGTCCAGTACCTACATTAGCGGTAGTAGTTGTTTTTCCAACACCACCTTTTCCAGATGTAACAACTATTACTTCTCCCATTTCTTATCCTCCAGTCAATTATAAAGGCAAAGCCTTAAATAATACATTTTTATACTATTACCAAGCAGAACTGATGTAGTAGCTGCTTGTATTTAACCATTGTTTAAAGACTTATATCATTAAGTACATTCTTATTAAGTGGTTCAATATATATATTACCATCTTCTAAAAAGGCGATTTTAGCCTCTTTAGCTGCATCTTTAACGGGCTTGTCCGGAGATCTGGCTATAGTATCAGCTATTCTAATCTGTGTAGGTCTCATATCCAAAGCCACAACAAAAGAATTAGTATTACCGCAGGCTCCTGCAAAGGCATTACCTTTTAAGGCTCCTAGTACTATGATATTACCCTTAGATACTACTCTGGCACCATTGTTAACATCACCTATTATTACTACACTAGTTTCAAATTCCAAGGAGGCACCTGAACGTAAGATACCTTTATAGAATTGACCAGTATTACTTTCAAGTTCCATTAATTTTTGCTCTAAGGATTTTTTAAATATCTCTTCTTTCTTTGGATCATTATCTATAATACATACAATATGCATATTAGTATTTTTCTCTATTATATCCAAAACTTCCCTTTGTTCTTCATTGGTTAATTCTTTTCCTTCAAAACTTAGTGCCATTTTAGCATCTTCAAAAAATTTGCTTGATTCCCTGAATTTTATAGCTATTTGTTCCTTAAGTTTATTAAAGCTTATATCCGGGTTCAAAACAACAATGATACCATACTTATTACCTTTAATAATTACATTATTATCAACTGATTTCATCGTTATCTCCTCTTGTCTATGTTATTAATCCGAAAATGCAGCTATATCATTTTCTGGTAAAGTCGCTTCATATGCTAATATATCATCCGGTTCTTCAAGATTAAAATATAATTCATATACATCTCTGGCTGTTTCTGATGCATTACCAGATGTATGGCCGTTTGGAATAACCACGGTTACTGAAATCTCCGGTTTTTCATATGGGGCGAAAGAAACAAACAAGGCATTATTTGGTTTGCTAAGAGATATCTGTGAAGTACCTGTCTTAGCTGCTACTGTCACACCAAAATCCCCATAAAGCTTGTATACAGAGCCTCTTTGCTCATTAGCAACCTTATACATTCCCTTTAAGACACTGTCCCAGGTAGAGCTGCTTAGATTGGTTAAATCCTTATATACACTAGCTTCATTTCTTAGAATAATTTGACCTTCCTTATTAATAATGCGGTCTAGGAGGGTTAAATTATAGTTTGTCCCACGATTTGCCAAGGTGGTAACATATCTAGATAGTTGAATAGGTGTATATATATGGGAGCCCTGACCAATACTGGAGCGAATTGGATCCGCACTAGATACATTAGGCATAGCTTCACCAATCTCTACCCCAGATGTGGTGTCTAGACCAAATAAAGAGGCATATTTCTTAATCTTGTTTAATCCTAATTTATCATTGTATTCCCCGTTATTATCAATACTCATACGGTAGGCAACTTCATAAAAATAATAGTTACATGATACCTTAAGAGAATTAGACATATCAACGGCACCATGGGAACGAGGATATATGTGACATTTGGCTGGAAGAGGTATCTTCTCAAACATGCCTAAATCGTTTATCTTCTCGTAAGGGGTTACTACACCTTCTTCTAGGGCTGCAAAGGCTGTTACCATCTTAAATGTAGAACCTGGGGCTATAAGTTGGGTAGTGGGACGGTTCATCCATGGGTCAGCATTATCCGTATAAAGCCAATTATAATAAGCGGCATCTGCCTTATTAGCAAGCATATTATTATCATAGCTTGGATATGTTACCATAGCAAGTACATCACCATTATTAACATCAGTAACTACTATTGAGCCACTACAAGGCTCTAATGCTAACATAGCAGGTGTAATCTCTAAAGACCTGATTTTGCTTTCCATAAACTTATAAGCAGAGATTCTACCAGAACTTAATTTGTTAATATCTTCTTCATTATATTCTAACACATTTTGTTCAAATAATAAAAGACAAATTTCAGTTCCCGACAATTTATATGAAAATATCAAGTGTCTGTATATCTTTTTACTAAATGTCCTATCTTTTTCCAAGCTACTCTTGGTATAATCCAGTAATTTTTGATATAATTCTTCAGAATTATAATAAGAATCAACACCTAGCTTGGATAAATCTACATAATTATTGGCCAAGGCATATGAAAGAAACTGGCTTAAGGGTATTCTATCATTGAGATATGATTTTAATGTGGAATCATTTTTATCCATATCATCTATAAGAATAACCTTATTATTAGTTAGTATCTTATAGATATAGTCCAGGTATTCTTCCATATCTCCTGCCTTGTTATTAGTGGTTACGTTTGATATGGAAAGAAGGTTATTAAGCTTGGAATAAACATCTGACTTGGCCGCATTATATTTGATGTAGACCTCTTTTTCAAGACTAGAGGAGTCTGGAGAGGCTATATCATCAATACTTATGATGTTATTATCTATTAAGGCATAATACACCTCATATATGGGGGTATATATCTTACTGGCACTTTCTCCCTTTGTACCATAATCCATATCTGGTTTCAAATGTTCTAATAATATTCCAGCTATACGGCTTTCTAATATATGATATATGGATTTTTGAAGCTCACCATCAATAGTTAGGTAGATATCATTACCGGCAGCTGGTTCGTCTCTTTCTACTACCTCTACTACCCTGCCGCTGTCATTAATGGTTACTAATTCCTTACCCTTTTTTCCACCTAAATAAGATTCAAATTCCTTCTCTAGACCAGTTTTACCAATTATATCTGTTGCGTTATAGTAGGGGTCTTCACTGCCTTCATTGAGGGTTTCCAGTTCATTGGCATTAATAAGGCCAGTATAGCCCAGCATATGTGAAAAATATATACTATTATGATAGATTCTTTTGGTTTCTTGTTTTATAGATACACCAGGAAGATCTGCTATATTCTCCATAATCATGGAAACTGTACCTTCTGTAACCGTAGATGCCACTGTAATCTGCATGAATTTAGGATAATTAATAAACAAAGCAAACCTTACACTCATGATTTTTAAGGTTTCCTCTATGGTATATTCATCAGAAATACCAAACATGGGATAAAACTTATCCCCATCTTTTAGAAAATAATATATATCCTCTGCTGTAGCCTTACTTTGTTCCTCTGTTAATTGATTTTTATCCAGTGCATAAGCAAAGGCATTCTTCTTAAATCTAGTAAGGGCAGAGCCAGAAATAGTAAATTTGAATCCTTCATCTTCAGTATGAGTAATATAAAAAGGATTGTCTAGGGTATCACCATTTCCCTCAATAATCTGAATTAATTTGTGAATAACTGCATTTCTCTGATTGTTGGAGCTAATAGATGAAGTATCTTCCATAACTACAGAATATGACAGGGTATTGGAAGCAAGAAGCATGCCATTTCGATCATATATATTGCCTCTAGTGCTTTTTAGCTCCCTGCTTTCAATATTCTTGTATTCGTAATCCTGGGCATGGGTAGGACCTTCTACTATCTGAAGCACAAACAAGCGGTGTACTAATAGACTAAACAATATGATAAAAACAAGGGATAAAGGAAATAATCTTGATTTAAACAATCTTTTTACTGCATCTAGAAATATATCAAACACTATTTTTCCTCCTTGTTCTCATTCCTGTCAAGACGGTTATTAATTATATGTAACAGCTTGTATACAACTGTGGCGGCTGCTACTGTATATATAATTTCAGGTATAATTATTTTACGCATATAAAATAATATGTCCAGTTTACCCCGTAATAAGAATTCAAAAATATAATATAAAAATTGATAAACAAAATCAGCTACGGCTATTAAGATTAAGGGTAAAGCATAATCATCCTTGGAATAAATTTTATGAGTATAGCCTGCAGCATATCCAATTACCATTAAAAACAATGCATAAAGCCCAAACAAAGAGCCAAACATAATATCTATTAATAGTCCGGAAAAAAAACCAATAATCAATCCCGATGACCTTCCCCGCATATAAGCAGTGGATACCACTAGTATAAGCAGTAAATTAGGCATCACATTGGCCAAGTTAAAGAATTGATATAAGGAGCTTTGTAAGACAAAGCATATGATAATTTCCATAAAATAAATAATTGCCCGTTTCAAATTAAATACCTACTTTTCTTATTCAACTAAAGAATTCTCTTCAGGTTCTTCTTTAATAAGAGGCTCTTTTAACTCAGTTATAATAAGGACCTCGCTTAACCGCTCAAAGTCTACTGCTGGAGTAAGATAGGCGGTTTTAGTCATATTATTAGAATCAAGTTTTATATCACGTACATAACCAATCAAGATACCTTGGAGGTATTTGGGGCTGGTATGGGCAGTAACTACCTCATATCCATCCTTAATATCGGCATCCTTACTGATGAATTTAACATGGATTTTGCCTTCTTCAATAAGCTTAAGATCACCTTGTACAACGCAGGTATCCGAAGTCTTTAAAAACATACCCCATACTGCACTTTTATCATCAATAATAGCTCTAACCTTGGAATGATTGTAATAAGCTTCAGTTATTATACCAACAAGACCATTTCCAGCCAGGACATTCATATCAACTGCTAGTCCATCCTTGGTTCCCTTATCAATGGTAAATACATTATACCAGTTGTTAGTGTCCTTATCTATAATTCGAGCTGCAACCTTAGGATAATCTAAGTATTTCTGGTCCAGCTCATATAACTGCCTTAGCTCATCTAATTCGTATTTGTTTTGTAACAAAAGCTTATTCTCGTAGGATAAGATATTTACCTGGTCCTTAAGATTTTCATTTTCTTCTATAAGCTTTTTCATGTTTTGAAAAGTATCTATCTTATCTGAGATAAATGTCCCGACTATATTTATTCCCTTTTGCATAGGAGTAATTGCTGACCCAACTGCATTTCTTACGGGAGATAAATACTGCCCAAAACGAAATGATATTAGAATAAGACTTATACATATAACAAGTCCTATTATAAGCAAATGTTTTGGATTGAAATTATATTTTGCTCTACGTCTCATCCTTAACTCCTAAGTAGATAATTAATTAATAAAATGTTTTGTTTTTAAATGGTCAGCCAATGATGATAATCTACTCTCATCCATTATTCGGCTTAAACCCTTGACCACAGTATTGGCAGGGTCGTCACATATATTAACCTTAAGGCCTGTTTCCTGTCCAATCAAATCAGATAGCCCGAAGATTTTGGCTGAGCCACCGGTCACATATATACCACTGTCGATAATATCAGAAGAAATCTCCGGAGGAGTTCTTTCTAGAATAACCCTTATAGTATCTATAATTGAATAGAGATATTCAGAAATAGCATGATATACAGTTTTAGAGTCTACCTCCATCTCTATGGGAAGACCTGTTACTACATCACGTCCATATACCTTTACCGAGGCATCTACACCAGGTATGGCACTGGCCAGTTGTTTTTTAATATTTTCAGAAGTTTTGTTTCCTATATAGAGATTATGTCTCTTTTTAACTATATTTTTGATGGCTTCATCAAGCTTATTGCCTCCTATAGGTATTAGCTTACTTAAGACTATACCCCCTAAGGATAGAATGGATACTTCCGTAGTATCAGCCCCTATATCAACAATCATGACTCCCCTTGCAGTCATGATTTCAAGGTCTGCTCCTACAGCGTCAGCTATGGGTTTTTCTACAATCTTTATCTTTCCAACTTTTAAACCAGAGTTGGCAATAAGTTCATAGAAAGAACGACGTTCTACCTCAGTTATATCTGTTGGAGTTGCAACAATATAGTCAGCAGATCCAGGCTTTTTAGAACCACTAAGTTTTTTTATCAAATAAACCAGCAAAGCTGTCATATTAGCCACATCAGCTATTACTCCATTTCTTACTGGATGGGTGACCACTATATTAGATGGTGCTTTCTCATACATATCATAGGCTTCGTCACCTGTGGCGATAATGTTCTTTCTATCAGCTATGGCAATAATGTTGCTTTCATCCAGTACAATACCTTGTCCCTTTCTACTTATTTTAATTGTGCTTGTCCCAAAATCTATACCATATGTTTTTAAAGCCATAATGTTAGTACCTCCAAATCCTTTTCATGTTGCCCTTATTTATGTCAAGATCTAAGTTGGAATGTAATCCGACTTGAGATTATAGAAGACCCTGTTCTTTTAAGCTGATATATCTATTATCACCAATAATAATATGATCCATAAGTGTAATTCCAATTAAATTCCCAGCTTCCTTCATCCTTTTTGTTACCCTTATATCTTCAGAACTTGGGGAGGGGTCCCCGCTGGGATGATTGTGGAGCAAGATAATATTAACAGCTTCTTCCTTTAATGCCTTAATAAATACTTCTCTGACTGGCATAATAGATGCATTGACTGTTCCTGAAGATATTATTACATCTTTGATTAATCTGCTCTTTGAATCAAGCATTAAAAGAAGCACTTGTTCCCTTGAAAGATGACGTAAATCCTGCATGTAATAATTAGCAATGCTTTGCGGGGTTATAAACTTTAAATTGTCCCTATGTACTTCCTTAGCCATTCTCTTGGTAAGCTCTGTAAGACATAAAAGCTCTATAGCTTTGACTCTGCCTATACCATTGATTTGCATAAGCTCCTTCATAGAAAGATAATTTAGACCCTTAAGTCCGGGATAGCTAGTGGAATGGTTAAGAACATTTATAGCCAAGTCAATAGCCCTAAGTTTTTTAGTTCCGGTTCGAAGAATGACTGCCAGCAGTTCAGCATCGGATAAAATTTGTGGACCATAGGCCTCACATTTTTCGTATGGACGCTCCGAAACAGGTAATTCTTTGATAGTTAAGTGTTTTTTATTCATGATATCCTCCTTTTTCCTCTCTCCAAGAAATCAGTTAGGCTCATGAATAGTGTAAGATTTCTTCTTACAATTTCTTATATATTAATATTGATGCAAGTGAACCAAGGACACTGGCAATTGTAATCCTTAACCTGATACCAAAATGGACAGCTAAGGCACCTAAATCAATACTTATTGTATCTCCACCATCGGAAGCTCCGATGGAAAAATCTATACCATAATCTAGCCAGGATAAAAATTCTACCTTTCGTAAGAGGTATCCAATAAAGCTACCTAGAACAAGACCTAGAAGAATAAGTAGAAATAAGGCCCATTTATTTTTACCTAATGTTTTTGCCATATCATTTGCTCCCCTTTAGTTTTATCCAATTAATTATGTTAAAATTTACTCTAATTTTATCATAATTAAAGTGTTTTGTATACAGTAAGAATAGCACCTATAGCTGGATCAATTTCTTGTCTAAGAGCTTTTGTAGTGACATCAGGATACCATATTTGGCATGCTGCCATGTAAGTCCCCCTTGGAAAAAAACTGTATAAGGGGGCCTTATTGGTGCATCAGCGGACAATTCAATAGATGCTCCTTGAATAAAAGCCCCAGCAGCCATAATAACATCACAATTGTATCCAGGCATGGCATAAGGTACCGGTGTGACAAAGCTATCTACGGGGGCTGCTGCTTGAATTCCCTCACAGAATGCGATAACAGCATCAGGACTATCTAGGGTAACAGCTTGGATAATATCATATCTGTCTTCAACCCCGTCTGGCAGTACCTCAAAACCAAAATGTTCATATAGTTTTGCAGCGAATATGGCACCTTTTATGGCGGCTGACACAACAGTAGGAGCTAGGAAAAAACCTTGAAATAGGCTGGTATTAAGACCAAGGGTTGGCCCTACTTCCTTTCCTAGTCCCGGTGCTGTCAACCTATAGGCAGCATTTTCTACATATTCTTGTTTTCCAACTATATAACCTCCCACAGGAGCCAGTCCCCCACCGGGGTTTTTTATAAGAGAGCCTACACATAGATCTGCTCCCACATCTGTCGGTTCAATTAATTCTACGAACTCACCATAGCAATTATCAACCATACATATAAGATCTGGCTTTATCTTTTTCATAAAACTTATTAATTCCCCGATTTGCTCAACAGAAAAAGTAGGTCTATCATCATATCCCTTAGACCTTTGAATTGTAGCAAGTTTCGTCTTAGGATTTATTGCTTCTCTAATCTTGTCATAATCAAAGCTGCCATCAGCTTTTAAATCCACTTGCCTATACTTTATTCCATATTCAGCCAAAGAACCCTTTGTCTCCTTAATGCCTATTACTCCCTCCAAAGTATCATAGGGCTTTCCCACAGGGGATAATAGCTCATCTCCCGGTCTAAGATTCCCAGCTAAAGCTACAGTAAGTGCATGGGTTCCACTTATTAGCTGTGGACGAACCAAGGCATCTTCTGTATGAAAAACATCAGCATACACCTGTTCTAAGGTGTCTCTGCCAATATCATCATAGCCATATCCTGTAGTTCCTGAAAAATGAGCATCGCTAACCTTGTTTTCCTGCATAGCATTTAACACTTTTAGCTGATTGTATTCAGCTATTTCATCTATATGGTTAAATCTTTCTTTTAACTCTCCTTCTATCTTTCTACTTAATTCTAAAAGTTTTGAGTCAATTCCCATCTTGTTATAAAATGTCTTTAAGTCTTTAGTAAACAATATCTTTCCTCCCATATATCATTAGTCTTTTAATTTAACTTTGTTAATTTATATATTAATATAAATATTAGTTTACTTAATTATTTATGATGCCTAAATTAAATAGAAGTTAACATAATATAATTATGACACCTAATATAGATATTAGTTAACATAATTATATATCCTAAATAATACCTGCTTCTTTAAGATGATTAAGGATATGATCAAGGATAGCATGATCATTTTCAAAATTATCCTTATCTACCCATACTACATCTTTTTCTCTTCTAAACCAAGTTAATTGTCTTTTGGCATAATGTCTAGTATCTCTTTTTAGTACATGAATAGCTTCATCCAGCGATAATTCACCATCAAGATATGCACCAATCTCTTTATAACCCAAGCCCTGCATTGATACCATGTCCTTGGTATATCCCATATTTTTAAGCTTTTTTACCTCATCTACTAAGCCATTCTTAATCATGGCATCTACTCTTACATTGATGGTTTCATAAAGCTTGGCCCTGTCCCTATTTAAGACAAAATACTTATATAGATAGGGAGACTCATTATTTTTTTGCTCCTTGTTATGGGCAGATATTGCTTCTCCTGTTTGATGATAATATTCTAAGGCACGGATTATTTTTTTCGTATTGTTTGGATGAATTGCTTTTGCACTTAAAGGGTCCCTGTGGGCAAGTAATTCATGAAGATAGGTAGAACCTCTTGTTTTGGCCAATGCTTCAAGCTCTTGTCTATAGGATTTATCTGAATCGTTATCCTGAAAATCAATATCATATAATACTGCTTGAATGTAAAAACCTGTTCCACCTACCAGTATAGGAATTTTATTCTTTTCCTGTATAATTTCTATATATTTCTTAGCGTATTGCTGGAACTTAAATACATTGAAATCTTCATCAGGGTCAAATTCACTTATAAGATAATGGGGTATGCCATCCATCTCTTCATCTTTGATCTTGGCAGTACCAATATTCATATATTTATAGACCTGCATGGAATCAGCAGAAATAATCTCCCCGTTTACAGCCTTTGCTAGACTGATAGACAAGGAGGTTTTACCTACCGAGGTAGGACCTGTTAATATTATAAGTGGTTTTTTACTCATTATATCCTCCATACTAATGAACTAAAGAACTCTTTTGAATTTTTTCTCCAAATCATATTGACTTATAGCTATTATTACAGGCCTTCCGTGAGGACAATGATATGGATTATCCAAGGATAAGAGTTCCATTATTAAGGCATGGGCCTCTTCTGTGGAAAATGTATGGTTTGCTTTTACTGCAGCCTTACATGCCATAGAAGCAGTTTTCTCTAGTAATAGTTCGGGTTTAAGTTGCCTTGTGGTAATCTCGTCAGTAAGCTGGTCTACAAAATCCAATAACAAATCTTTGTCTGAGAGATCATATAAATCAGCTGGTACCGCCCTAACTGAGAATTCATTTCCACCAAAATGCTCAATCTCATAACCCAATTGTTCCAAGATGTCTTTGTTGGCTTTAATAGCTTCTTGTTCTCTTAAAGATAGGGTAAGTACAATGGGAGGCATAAGCATCTGAGAGGAATAAGAATTCTTTGATGAATCAAAATTCTTTGCTGTATCTATAATTCTTTCATATAAAACTTTTTCATGGGCAGCATGTTGATCGATTATATAAAGCTCTTTCTCATATTCCACAAGCCAGTAGGCTGCGAATATTTGACCGATAATTCTATGGTCCTTAATTGCCTCTTCTGATAAGAATGATCCAGACTTATCTTCATTAGTGGTGAATAAATCCAGCTGTTCCATTACGTCAATATCATTATCTTTTATACTCTTATGGCTTATACTTTTATCTCCTAAATCAAAAGATTGG
>JAAYRE010000019.1 GCA_012518935.1 Clostridiales bacterium | reverse complement strand
GATAATGGGTTTGATAGTGTTCTAGGAAGATACTATGCTGATAACGGTAAGGATTTATCTGGAGGTCAGTGGCAGCTTGTAGGTCTAGCAAGAGCCTACTTTAAAGTAAGTGATTATATGATTCTTGATGAACCTTCCGCAGCGCTGGATCCAATATCTGAGGATCGAATATTTGAACAATTGTATAATTTAAGTGAAGGAAAGAGTTCTGTAACAATCTCTCATCGTCTTTCCAATACGATCCTTGCGGATAAGATTCTAGTGATTGGCGATGGGCATATTATTGAACAAGGCTCACATTTTGAATTGTTAAAACGGAATGGGGTATATGCATATCTCTTCAATTTACAGGCAAGTAAATATATATAATCTTATTGAAACAGTTAATCATTGTTAAATCAGTATCTATGATGGTGCTGATTTTTCATTTAAACTGCATTTAATAACTAAACAAGAGGAATACAATTATGAACACACAGGACAAAATATTAATTAAGTCCGAAACACTGATAAGTGTTTAAGTAAAATGTTGGGTGCCAGCGTTATACATGCTGAATATAAGGCAAAGCAATTACATGGTGGTACACTTGGTGATGTGCAGCTTATAAGTGGTGAAGCCACAGAAGGAAGAGAGCTACCTTAACAACAGATTTGTCTGTATTGTTGTTGAAATATTAAAAGTAAATATTGTATAATTGAGTTCATAGTAATAATCATCATTTGTTGATAATGGTGTGTTGTAACCCTAATTATACTTAAATAGGTGTTAAGGTTAATACTACTATATAATAAAGAAAAAGATTGCCTCTTATAGGAACCAGTGATAGATTCGGAGTCTCCAGAGATTTCGACTGATGTGATAAGCACTACGCCTACTATTGGACCAGCTGTTCTGAAGATCGTGGCAGGTGAGACGATTTCAACGGGAGGTCACTCCATGGTGATAGACTCTGATGGTAGCCTATGGGGTTGGGGAGGTAATAGTTATGGCGAGAATGTTCTAATTGTAAAGGTCTTCGTAGAAAGAAAAAGTATTTCTTTTAAGAAAAAAGGGCTCACATATTATGTGAGTCCTATACTGTTTTTATAAAATAAAGTTCAAAATTTGTTCAGAATTAATAAAATACATTTTTTAGTTTTCACGAGAATAAAGTTCATTTTTTAAGGATTTTTTGAAAAAATTTTTTTCAGTTATTCTTTTTTTATTCCTTCCTCAGCTTCACCACATTTGCAGCACTTCGTCTTCGGCTATCTTCGATAGCAGCGTAGTGCTTCCTTGTTGTATTAACATCCTTGTGGCCAAGGACATCTGCCACAAGGTATATGTCGCCGGTTTCTCGGTATAGGGTGGTACCGTATGTACTTCTTAGTTTATGGGGTGTTATATTCTTTAATTTTGTTACTGCAGAGGAATATTTTTTTACTAGGTTTTCAATGGACCTGACACCTAGACGTTTCATCTGCATTGATAAAAAGAGAGCATTTTCATGGGACTCTTGTGGTATTAAGAGCTTTCTTTCTTCCAAATAATTAAGTAAAGCTTCTCTTACCTCATCACCAAAGTAAACTACTACTTCATATCCACCTTTGCGTCTGATTTTAATTCCATTGTTATTAAAATCAACATCGTTAATATCCAGGCCAACACATTCGGACACGCGGATTCCAGTACCCAGTAGAAGAGTCATAATTGCAAGATCTCGGGTTTTTGTCTTATCATGGAATCTTTTCTGAGTCTTTGTAAGGTTTTTAGGATTTTCCACTTCATCAAGAAGCCTTGCCACTTCATCAGGATCCAGTCTAACAATTTCCTTTTCATGAAGTTTAGGCACATCTACTAATGATGGTGGGTTAGTATTAATTAAACGTTTTTTATAATAATAATTATAAAAGCTACGAAGTGAAACCAATTTTCTCTTTTTGCCGTTCTCTTTGTTAATATATTCTTTGTTGTCTGACTTATAATAGGTTAGATATTCTAAATATTCCTCAATATCCATAGGGGTTATGTCATCTAGGATATTTACTTTTAAATCTGTGATAGGAGTGTTCTTAAATGTAGGATTATTGTTTACCAGGAATTCGAAGAAGACCCTCAAATCATATGCATAAGCTATCCTTGTTCTTGAAGATGTGGTCGGCTCAATACCTCTAAAGTATTCCTTACAAAAGCTTGGTAGGGTTTCCAGTATGGAGCGTAGCTTTATTGCATTATCTATATTCAATTTGTCATGATAATTATAATCTGCCATGTAGATACTCCTTTCAAAATCAGGTTTTATCAAGTGTAGGTTGAATATATATTATACCATATAAAATTTATTACATAAAGTCTGATAGAGCTCTGGGATTGCGTTTAGTTAGCTTAGGATTTTAATGGGCAGAGTTTCCCCTTGATGATAATCTTAGATATGTTCATCACCATTATAATCATTTCCT
>JAAYRE010000191.1 GCA_012518935.1 Clostridiales bacterium | reverse complement strand
TCTACTACCTCAATGCTAGAATGTATGATCCAAAGATAGCAAGGTTCTTACAGGAGGATACATACACAGGACAAGCAGATGATCCATTAAGCTTGAATCTGTATACTTATTGTGCGAATAATCCGATCATATACTGGGATCCGACAGGGCATTTCTATTATATAGGAAATGAGCAGAAGAGTTCATTTGAAAAACCAGTATTTGAGGATAAGGATAAAATGATTAATTCAGATGTTACGGGAGATATAGAAAAAAGGAAAGTTGATAAGCATAAGGGGACGGGTAAGACTGATAATAAACCATCTCAGGAAACGGGTAATTACAGAACCGTTGTTTTGCCTGATGAAGTAAAAGGAGAAGTTAATGGAGAACCTAAGGTTTTATACCCTAATGATAAATGGGGAGTGATTGGAAAAGGAAATTATCCCAAGGGAATACAAATGACTGAAGATGGTAGATATAAAGTGGCAGTAGCACCCAAAATACTAGACCCTAACTATCCAGATGATGGTAAGATATGGAATGATGATATCATAGGTATAAACAGAGATATAGATGTTGTACTGAAAAATAAATCAACTGGTGAAATAATAACAATTAACTGCTATGTTAGAGATATAAAAGCGCACTCATATAATTATTACTCGGATGATAAGAATAATGTATCTGCATCATTTAACATAGAGAGCGGATTGATTCAGACGGGTATTGCTTATCCTAAGTCGGAAAATAAACTTAAATTTGCACCTGATAATATTGATGCAAGTGTTATAGAGTTCACAGGACATTCGACTGGTGAATTTAATCCTAATAATTACAAACTGGTTGAAATTCGCGTGTACAAATAAATGAAATAATCTAGGAGGAGGCAGCAATATGAGATTGTCTATTAAAAAAACATTAATGTTATTTTCAACGCTTGTTTTGATTATGATAAATCAAGCTTGCGGTAAACTAGAAGATAGTAAAAATAGCTTTTATGAAGAGACAGGTAATTTTGTCTCTTCTCAAAAGGTAAGCCCAACAGAAGAACCCTTAATATCGTCAATTAATAATCAAATACCCCAAAATAAGACTATTGATTATGTGATTTATAATAGTGATGATATTAAATATGAAGATTTAAATTTTATTGATGAAAATGTCTACAAAGCGATTAGTGAGGTAAACAGTAGCATTGATTATTATGGAACTTTTGAAAATGAAGACATTACGGACAGTGAATCGATACTGGAAAAGTATTATAGAGTAGTAGTTGGAGAGGAAACATATATTAATGTAGATAAAGACAATGAAAACATGGAAGATGATTTTAGATCGATAAATCCTAACGAATATGTTTATTATCAATTCGATATGGATAAAGATGGTTTCCCTGAATTGATTGTATCAGATCAGCAAAGATATGAGTATATTTTCAAATATGATACGAACAACAATGACACTATGCTTATTAGCGTGATTAGAACAACAAGCCAACTTCTGGGGGATAATAAAATAAGTAATTGGCAGAGTGGAGTTGGACTTACTTATGCTTATTATGAGCTAGATAACAGTGGAGAAAGAAAATCAGAAATAAGGTTTTATTCGGCTTCCTATTATAACAATAAAATGCAACAAGAAGATAAAGTATATATGGTTGGGTTTCCAAAAGATTCAAAAGTTATAGAAGAGGTATGGAAAACACCTCATCAAAATGGAAAAACAGAAATATATTTTGATGATTTAACCGAAACCCACTATTTCAAAATAACGGAAGAGCAGTATAATCAATTAGCAAAGGATTTATTTGAGTCAAGAAAAGAAGCAGAAGAGAATATTAAGCAAGTCACATATACTTTTGACGAATTGTTTGGTGAGTTTATCTAGAGAGCTCTGAGAAACCAGGGTATAAAGAAGCTATATCAAAAAAATTATGCTCGTCTTCACAGATAAGAAAGAGTAAATAAATTATGATGAATTTACTAATTATTTTAGGTCATCGTGTCAAAAATTAAAGAAAGTTTAGATA
>JAAYRE010000190.1 GCA_012518935.1 Clostridiales bacterium | reverse complement strand
CGATCTTAACGCCGTCGATGGTGTAGAACTTGATGTTGTGGTTTGCGATAAACGCCTTCACCTGTCCCGGAAGATGTTTCTCAAGACCTTCCATATCCCACGGACAGTTCAGAAGGAATGTACCTCCGTCTACCAGTTCCTGAACCATGTTGTACTTGTTCACATAAGAAGGATTATGGCATGCTACAAAATCTGCTTCTGAAATTAGGTATGTAGACTTAATAGGCTTCTTACCAAATCTTAAGTGGGACATGGTAACACCGCCTGATTTCTTTGAATCATAATCAAAGTAAGCCTGTGCATACATGTCAGTATGATCACCGATAATCTTAATAGAGTTCTTATTGGCACCTACAGTACCGTCTGCACCAAGACCCCAGAACTTACAGTTTATTGTACCTTCAGGAGTTGTATTAGGACTCTTTTCTAAATCAAGGGATAGATTAGTAACATCATCCTTAATTCCGATTGTAAATGTCTTCTTCTCTTCATTCTTATATACTGCAATTATCTGTGCAGGAGTTGTATCCTTAGATCCAAGTCCATAACGACCATTGTATACTGGAACATCATTAAACTTAGTACCTTTAAGAGCTGTAACAACATCAAGATATAAAGGCTCTCCTAATGAACCAGGCTCTTTAGTTCTATCAAGAACAGAAATCTTCTTTACAGTATCAGGAATTGCCTCTAGGAGACGATCAGCACAGAAAGGTCTGTATAGACGTACTTTTACAAGTCCAACCTTATGTCCATTGGCATTGAGATAATCAATGGTCTCCTCAATAGTATCATTTACAGAACCCATAGCTATAATAATCTGTTCTGCATCTTCTGCACCATAGTAGTTGAAGAGCTTATAGTCTGTTCCCAGCTTAGCGTTAACCTTATCCATATATTCTTCAACGATACCAGGTATAGCTTCATAATATGTATTACATGCTTCTCTTGCTTGGAAGAACACATCAGGGTTCTGAGCTGAACCACGAAGTACTGGACGCTCAGGATTTAAAGATCTCTTACGGAAAGCATCTATAGCATCCATATCAGCCATATCTTTCAGATCCTCATAATCCCAAACTTGAATTTTCTGTAGTTCATGAGAAGTTCTAAAACCATCAAAGAAATGTATAAAGGGTACCCTTCCTTTTATAGCTGCTAGATGAGCAACTGCTCCAAGATCCATAACTTCCTGGGGGTTAGTGCTACAAAGCATTGCCACGCCTGACTGACGACATGCATAAACATCAGAGTGATCACCGAATATTGATAATGCATGACTTGCTAATGCCCTTGCAGATACATGAAATACACCTGGAAGCAATTCACCAGCGATTTTATAAAGATTAGGTATCATTAATAATAAACCCTGTGATGCTGTATATGTAGTAGTTAATGCACCGGCTGCTAATGAACCGTGAACAGTACCTGCTGCACCTGCTTCAGACTGCATCTCAACAACTTTTACCTCTTGCCCAAAAATGTTCTTTCTACCCCCGGCTGACCAAACATCAGTTACTTCAGCCATTACTGAGCTAGGGGTTATTGGATAGATAGCTGCCACATCTGTAAATGCATATGAGACGTGAGCGGCTGCATTATTTCCATCCATTGTTATCATTTTCCTTGCCACTTCATTGTCCTCCTTAAATTTAATCCAAAAAACTTAGAGTTCTTTTGTTCTGTTAATAATGACAAATATTATTTTGCCTGTCAATTCATTATTATATCACATTAAAAACAATTTTGAAATATAAAAGTAGAATCTTTAACAAATAACATATCACTTTTTATTATTTATAACTTAAGGAGTCAAACAATGGCTAAATTATTAAATTATTCTAAATATAATTACATGGTTATGGTGTCTGTTTTTAGGAAATACATATATACATGATCTGATAGAACTTCATCGATTGGAACTTGAGATTTGTTTATTTCTCTTACCATATGGCTAAATCTTTCTTTATCCATAGAATTTTCCATTGGTATGAGTATAATTTCATGAATACTACTTGGTAGAATATATAAATCAGAATTGATAAGATTGGCAAAGTCTTTAATTACATCCTTATAAAGCATACATGATGCTCCATTAATTCCTTTTTCGTTAGTAAGTATGTACATTGGATAGGAATCCTTAGGTGAATCTTCAAATTCATAGTTTCCAGATTGCAGACTATCTCCCTTTATAAGCCCTTGGATTACTTTCTCTATTGTCCTTATAATAGGGGGAAACATTTTTTTTGTGTTACTAAATGCTAACTTCTTAATCTGCGATAGATTAATCTCCCACATCTTCATATGCTCATTGGTAATTCTAATGGTTCCTATGGTGTCCTCTTCACTTCTTACTAGACAATGGAAGGTAACAGCCAAATCTAGAAATGGTACATGGGGTATCTGAGAAAGAAGTTTTTTATTTCTCTCTAGGCTTATAAGACGAAAGAAAATATAAGGTTTCATTGTATCAAATGAATATTCAAAATCCTCCTGTAATATTGGTACTGAACAATGCTCATATATCATACACAAACGATTAATTATATTCACTAAGCTTGTTCCAGTAGCATAAGATTCATAATATGCATTAAGATAAATATTTGGTGCAAAATTTCTTCCTTCCTTTAGTACTATCAAGCTATCTAATTCGAGGGAGTTGTTTTTCATCACCTTGTATATCCTAACTTGATAGCCATCTCCCATTCTTGCTTCAATCTCCTTCTTGACGTAATCAACGAAAGAAACATAATCAAGTAATTCTTCTTTCACCATGTTGTGCATCAATGGCGTTCCTCCTTTTATTCCCTTATGTGGAATTGTTTGTTGTATTTAGACATATTATAACAAAAATGCTTGCCAATAGCAAGCATTTTATTACATATATTTACACGGAAATTTTCCATTTTATTGTTTATTGTGCCTAATTTATATCTTTGCTTAATGCTATCATAACCTGGGAAGGTGCATAAAATGTCCACATAAGTATAGAAGAAATATTATAAATGTATTTATATACAGAACCTACATCTATAAAACTTGACATATTAAACAATCCCACATTAATATCGCATAAGAAAAATAAAATCAAACCTATAGTAAAAAGCCTAACATCCTTCCTCTTAGGAAAAGATATAGAAAGCCTTATACTACCTACTACATTGGTGACTAAACTAACAACATAAACCATACTTGCTACAAGCAAGCTATTTAATATAATTCCCATCTGCCATAGCAACACAGATAATATAACACTAGCTACTATCTGCATGGTAACCCTTATGGCAAATGATTTTAAGGGGTTTTTCTGATTATTTGTGCTCTCTCTATTATATAACTGTTTTATTCGTACTCCATAAAGCTGCTGAGTAATAACAAATGTCACTAGACCATTAAAATAATCATCTGTAAAAAGCAAATATATATCAGAGATTACTGTAAATGCCATGGCATAAGTAAGAATTTTCCTCTGCCTGCCACCCTCATTCTTTCCATAGACTACATATAAAAAACACAACACTACTACAAGAAATTTGATACGACTTGATAAAGTGATGTTACTTCCCAAAAAATCTAAGACTAGAAACAATCCATATAATATTAGCTGTACAATAAGAAATAAATATTTGCTAACTTGTGTTTTCAATTACATCTCCTATATGAACCTTTTTGAATCTTTTATCTAATTCATCTCATAACTCAAGTCACATGAATTCTTAACTAGCTTGATAAAGTCCCTGATTTTCTTAAGAAATCTTCAGCTTGTTCCTTAGGTACTGGCTTACTATATAAAAAGCCCTGAGCCTCAGAACAGTTGGATTCCTGTAGAAATTGCTCTTGATCTATTAGTTCCACTCCCTCTGCAATAACATTTAGATTAAGATTATTAGCAAGGGAAATAATAGCCTGAACTATTTTTTGGTCACTGGTATCCTCCATTATGGTATTTAAAAAGCTCCTATCAATCTTTAGGTTGTTCACAGGCAAACGCTTCAGATAACTCATAGATGAATAGCCTGTTCCAAAATCATCCAAAGAAAAAGTAACACCAATCTTTTTTAACTCTTTTATAGTATCTATGGTATAGTCAAGATCTTCTAAAGCAACCGACTCAGTTATTTCAAGCTCAAGGCGATTAGGATCTATACCTGTCTCCTCTATAGTATCATATATTGTCTGTATAATATCCTTGTCCTTAAATTGCCTAGCTGAGAGATTAACAGCCATAGTAATATCTTTGTATCCTAAATCACTCCACTCATTAAGTTGATTACACGCACTTTTTAGAACCCATCTTCCTATGGGTATAATTAAACCTGATTCCTCAGCTAGATATATAAAATCATTAGGGTATAAGAGTCCTTTTGTTGGATGTTTCCAGCGAATTAAAGCCTCGAAGCCAATAACCTTTTTACTGTTAATATCCATTTGTGCTTGATAAAAAAGTACAAATTCATTATTCTCGATAGCATTTCGTAGTTCTGATTGAAGCTCCATCTTATCTGTAATCATTTGATTAAGTGCCGGTTCAAAGTATGTATATGTATTTTTCCCATTGGCCTTTGCCATATACATGGCTGAATCTACATTCTTAACTAATGACTGTGCCGTTTTTCCATCCTTTGGAGCAAATGCGACTCCAATACTTACAGTAACAAAATATTCTTTAGTAGAAAGTGCAAATGGATAATTAAAAATATTCCTTACCTTTTTTATCTTATCTTCATAGGAAGCCATATCCTTAAGATTCTGAGTAAGAATTATAAATTCATCTCCCCCTATTCGGGCCAGATAGTCATTTTCGTCAGTGGCTTGCTTAAGGCGATGAGTAACATCAATTAAAAGTTCATCACCATAGGAATGGCCAAGGGTATCATTAATATTCTTGAAATTGTCTAAATCAATATCCATAATACCAATGATTTCATCACTACGAAGTGTCAGCATGATACTATCTAACATCTCAGTAAATGCAGTACGATTAGGTAACTCTGTTAGATAATCTGTATAAGCCAGCTTTTTCATGCTTTCTTTATTCCTATTAAGCTCTTCATATCGAATATTCAGTTCACTAAAAGAAGCTAAAGTATCCTCATATGCGGATTCCATATCCAGATACCTTGCGTTTATTAATTCTTTCTCTTTAATAGAATTAGCAAGCTTCTTTCTTAATATACATAATCGGACACACATAATAATAAGTAGGAGTAGAACAACAATTGCCACTATTATAATTATAAAACTAGTAGTCCGATCAACAATAAATTCCGCCATACATCCTCCGTTGTAAAATATTTATAATTTAACTACGATTCCTGCTTATAGGGGATTCTTTGCCAGCCTGATATATTATGAATTCTTTGATAATATATATTGATTCATGGCTTTTGCAGCTGCCTTACCTGCTCCCATTGCCAAAATAACAGTGGCTGAACCGGTTACAGCATCACCACCAGCAAAAACACCTTCCCTTGATGTCATACCTGTTTCATCATCTGCAACAATACATTGATACCTATTAGTCTCAAGACCTTTTGTGGTGGAAGAAATCAATGGATTAGGACTAGTTCCCAGAGACATAATTACAGAATCCACATCTATAATAAATTCAGTTCCTTCTATCTCTATGGGTCTTCTCCTTCCTGTGGAGTCCTCATCACCCAAGTCCATTCTAACACATTTCATTCCTTTTACCCAACCCTTATCATCCACAAGTATTTCCTTTGGATTGGTTAAGAACATGAATTCTATTCCCTCTTCCTTGGCATGATGGACTTCTTCAGTTCTTGCCGGAAGCTCAGATTCGCTTCTTCTATATACAATCGTAACCTTGGCTCCAAGTCTTACGGCTGTTCTAGCAGCATCCATGGCTACATTACCACCACCTACTACAGCCACTCTTTCGCCTGTAATAATAGGTGTATCATAGTCCTCATCAAAAGCCTTCATTAGATTACTTCTTGTAAGATATTCGTTGGCAGAAAATACGCCATTGGCATTCTCTCCTGGTATTCCCATGAATTTGGGAAGTCCTGCACCAGAGGCAATAAACACGGCCTCATAACCTTCCTCATCTAACAATTCATCTATAGTAACAGATTTTCCAACTATGACATTAGTTTCTATCTTTACACCTAAGGATTTAACATTTTCTATCTCAGGCTTTACAACTTTTTCTTTGGGGAGCCTAAACTCTGGAATTCCATACACTAATACACCACCAGGCTCATGAAGGGCTTCAAATATAGTAACATCATATCCATACTTAGCCATCTCCCCTGCACAAGTAATACCAGCGGGACCAGAACCTATTATTGCAACCTTTCTTCCATTCTTATTTTGGGGAGGTTTAGGTAGAATATTATTCTCCCTTGCCCAATCTGCCACGAACCTCTCTAATTTTCCTATAGCAACAGGTTCACCTTTTATTCCTCTGATACATACTTCTTCACACTGGGATTCTTGTGGGCATACCCTACCACAGACAGCAGGAAGGGCAGAATATTTGTTAATAACCTCATAAGCATCCTTAAAATTATTATTAACTATTTCTTTAATAAAACCGGGAATATCTATTGATACGGGACAGCCTTTAACACATCTGGGATTCTTACATTGAATACAACGTAATCCCTCTTCCATGGCTTCATCTATTGTATAACCCAGGCAGACCTCTTCAAAATTATTAACTCTGACACTGGGGTCCTGCTCTCTTATGGGAACTTTCTTTAATATATCCACTATTATTTTATCCTCCTAATACTTAAAACCATTTATTCATCATGACATTGACAACCTTTATGATGATGAGTTTCTCCCTCTTTTTCACGAAGGTGCTTTTTACCTTCTTCTGTCTTATACATAGAAAGGCGGTTCATTGCCTCATCAAAATTCACCAAATGCCCATCAAATTCAGGGCCATCTACACAGGCAAATTTAATAGTATCGCCAATTGTAAGCCTGCAGGCTCCACACATACCTGTTCCATCTACCATTATAGGGTTCATGCTTACTATAGTCTTAATTCCAAGTTCTTTTGTTAGAATGCATACATACTTCATCATAATCATAGGCCCAATAGCTACAATTATATCATACTTTTTCCCTTTATTATTAATCAGGTCTTTAATAGCATCATTGACATTTCCCTTCATGCCATAGGAACCGTCATCGGTTGTTATGTAAACATTCTTAGCATATTTCTTCATAGGTTCTTCAAGAATAATAAGTTCCTTATTTCTTGCTCCTATTATACAGTCTACATCATATCCCTTTTCTTTCATCCATTTGACCTGAGGATATACTGGAGCTGTACCTACACCTCCTGCAACAAAAAGTACATTCTTTTGCCTAAGCTCCTCCTGGGGCATGTCTATTAACACAGATTTCTGACCCAGGGGGCCAGTAAAGTCACGAAAGGCATCCCCTACTTCATACTCTGCCATTAATTTGGTAGAAGGACCTAGGGCTTGAAAAACTATTGTAACTGTGCCTTCTTCTCTATCATAATCACATATGGTTAAGGGTATACGTTCTCCTTTTTCATCTACAATCAGTATAATAAACTGCCCGGGATAACAATGGGATGCTACCCTGGGTGCTTTGACATCCATTAGATATATGGAATTAGCAAGCTTTTCTTTTCTAGTTATTACATAGCTATGATTCTCCAATTTTATGACCTCTTTCAACTTCTAACATACAACAAGATACCCAATGATTGGATATCTTGTCTTTTGATATAATATGAAATTAATTATAAGACAGTTGCTCTAAAAAAGCCAGCATATTTTGCATTATAAAGTAGAATGGAGTCCAAAGTCATTAAGTCATAACTTTATTATTTAAAATATTAATAAATCTATTATAATTATCTATTTCTTTATTAAGGTCAGCACCTATCCTACCTAATCTATCACATCTACAAAGAAGAGCCAAATCATGAATGTCTGTATCCTTTATCATCTGTGAGGGGTTACCAAAAGGTAGCCCCTTAAGGACATAGAGCATATGCATATGATATTTTACCATCATGGATACCTTATTGATAAAGTCCTTATCCTTAGTATAACTTTCAAGAAATAATTTGCTAATGTTAGCTCCAACCTTGTCGTGGTCATAAGATGTTATTCTACCCTTTCTAACTCTTGTTGTTTCAGGTTTTCCTATATCATGAAGAAGAGCCGCCCACATAAAGACCTTACCATCATGGCTTTCCTCCCTCACCTTCGCAGCTTCATCCACCACCATCATGGTGTGATTCCATACGTTGCCCTCAGGATGATATTTGGGAGATTGTTCTACATCTTTTAGTTTTTCTAATAAATTCAAAGGGTACTTCTTCATTTCCTTATCCAAACCACAAAAATACAATGATGGAGATTCATCCTCAAGCAAATGCTTACTTATCTCATCAAAGGATATATCCTCTATTACTTTGCCCATTATCTATCATTAATCGGATTAGCCTTCTTCTTACCCGACTTAGCCTTTCCTTGTATTTCAGGAACCGGTTCCACGATGTTTTTAGGTATACGCATTTTCTGATGCCCCTCTGTTCCGTGTGGCTCTTTTGGACTCGGTCTTCTCATACCTGCCTTAGCCATCATATACACCTCCTTCTATACATCATTATTGGGAATAGATTGTCTTTTATCATTATTGTTTTTTTGTTTGTTTTCACGGGTAATGGGTGTTTGTCCATGTGCTTTTTTTATTCTTGCTTTTTTGTTGTCCGGTTGAGAATCCTTTGGCATATATCTGCCTCCTCTAGTATTTTTAATTAGTATATTAATAGTATTTTCAAATATACTTTTCCTATCCTTTGCAAATTTCAACAAACTTGTATCAAAATATCAGCATAGGAATCAACTGTCAAGCAGATAATAAGTTTATGAAAAAAACATTTTTTAATAATTTTATAAAATGCGGCTTATGTGGTTGGTGTTTAGAATGCTTCTGGACAGGATTAAATTCAGTAAGCAACTGGAAATCCAATGATAAAACCCTATCCTGTCGTACCTCCATATGGATGTTTCCCATATATGGTTTGGCTGCTTGCTTATCACCAATTTATACAAAACTACAAAAAAGGAATGCTCTTCTTAGAGGAGGTGTATATACTACTTTGATTTACCTGACTGAGTTTCTAACAGGAAGCCTTTTAAAAAAATATGGAGCATGTCCTTGGGATTATAGTAAGTCGAAATTTAATATAAAAGGTGTCATACGATTTGATTATGCTCCCCTATGGTTTCTTACAGGGTTACTATTTGAAAAAATACTACGCCCTAAAGCCTAATCTATGGGGACTTGAATCAAGTAAAAAAAAGATGTATACTAAATCTGCCAAAGATATCAATAGGGAAATAACTGCTTATTGAAAAAATCAATGCTTATTGGAAAATCAATGCTTATGGCAGTTGTATGATAAAGACTAAGAAGGTGACTTTATGCCAGGTGGAAGAAATACAAAGCAGAAACAACATATTATATCCATATTAAAAAATGCAGATCGCCCTCTATCTATTAATGAAATATATAATAAGATTATAAAGCACCTACCTCGTATTGCTAAATCAACTATATATAGAAATATAGATTTATTGCTTGAAAATAATCTGATAGAGAAGTTTCATCTTAATGATAGTGAGATTTTTTATCGCTTTAAAGAACATAGAAATGATCATGCTCATTATATTATATGTAATGAATGTAAAAGCGTCTATAATCTTCCAACTTGTCCAATCAGGGAGATAGAAGCTTCTATAGAAGCTGAGGGCTTTACAATAAAAGAACATCAAATTCAGATTAATGGCATCTGCAAACACTGTTCAACAAACATGTAAAAACAAATCCTTCCGAATGTTCAATCGGAAGGATTTTACATATATCTGATTTCAATTATTCTATAACAAAACTAAGGTGTAGTCATACCTCCATTACCACCAGTGGTTCCGTTGTTATTTCCACCATTTCCTCCAGTTGTTCCACCAGTGGTTCCGTTATTATTTCCGCCATTTCCTCCAGTAGTTCCACCAGTTGTTCCATTATTAGGTACGGTTGTTCCATTGTTAGTTCCACCGTTTATGCCATTGGTGTTATCATCTAGTACATCCCCTAAATCATCATCTAGGTTACTTTCATTGTCTGTAGTAGAATTGTTCATATCTCCATCATCAGCTGCACATGCTGTAAAAGTAAAAATCATAATACAGCATAGAGCAATTAATAGGCCTAATTTTCTTTTCATGGGTACTCCTCCTAAATAAATTTATTTCATTTTACTCGCTTAGTATCCCACGTATTATATGATTTATACAGTCATGGCAATATGGAATTTCTTGATACAGGTATAAATTCTACCATATCATCTCTAAAACGTAAGGGTATATTATTTCTTTGTAGCTTTGGATTAATTCTTTCTTTTATGGCAATATTATCAAAAAATATTTTCCACAAATCTTCATATTCATCAAATCCATCCTGCTTATGATATTCATCAAGAGAATCTGAATCAACTACATCTACCAAAACCCATGGTTTTTGTGGAAGGTGAAGTGCACAAGTATTTCTATTACCATCAATAATTGCGAATTTTTCCCTGGGAAGTCTGTCTACAAAATGAGGTACAATAAGTGATAGCACATTGTTTTTAGGGTGAATAAGGGATGTAAGTATATCATTTTTATGTACCGAAAAACGAACAAATCCTAAGAAATGATGTACTTCATTACTTACAAAACGGTTTATCTTAAATATTTTATTAACAACTTCATTGCTAAGATGATCAACAATGCTAGAACCGATATGAAAGCCTAGAATTAAAAATCTATATATCAAATCTCCCTTACCTTGGTAATTTGATAAGGCGACTCTGCATATCATCTCATAGACTTCTTCTGAAATCTTTCTCTTAATGGCTCTTGATACCTTAACTGCCTTCTCAAAATCAGTATGAATCAATATATATTCTGAAAATAATTCTATATTAGAATAATTATTCTTTTCACATGCTTCTTCTATCTTCACATTAGCATGTCCATATCCGCAGCTCCAAGCCTGGTAAATTGCTGTAAAAATACCATCAATACTGTTTTCACATTGGAAAATTTTAATTGATTTCATAGTATTCCTCCAGTCCCATAATTTATATCATCAAATAAGCTTAATTGTTTAAAAGTTATATCCTCTTCTATTCCATAAGGTAGTTTCTCTTTAGTTGATAGAAGTTCTCTTGTTATAAAATCTTCATCCACCTTAATCGGATACATCATCCTGCCCCTAAAGGTTATAAAATATACCGCCCTTCTCAATACTATTCTTAAAGCCTTAAGATCCTTAAAGTCTAGGACTGCACTTTTTCTAGCTGCAATAATCCTACGAGCCCCAGTAACACCAATGCCTGGAACTCGAAGTAATGTATAATAATCAGCCTTATTAACTTCCACAGGAAATAGCTCCAGGTGTCTAAGAGCCCAATTGCACTTTGGATCCATTATTATATTGAAGTTAGGATTCTTCTCATCCAGTAGTTCCCTAGTCTTAAAGCCATAAAAGCGTATCAACCAATCAGCCTGATATAATCTATGTTCCCTAAGAAGGGGAGGTCCATTATGGGTTGACGGTAGGTTACTGTCTTGATTAACATTAACAAAAGCTGAATAAAATACACGTTTTAAATCAAAATTGTTGTATAAGGCTTCTGACACTGACATAATGTGATAATCACTTTCAGCAGAGGCCCCTATTATCATCTGTGTACTTTGTCCAGCAGGTACAAACTTACTTTTAGGAGATCTGGAATAGGAGTTATCTTCCATAAGGATATTATTACTGCCACTGCCCTTATCAACTAGTATCATACTATTACTACTAATATCACTATTACCATTTCTATTGCTATTACTACCTATATCTTTATTACTATTGCTTTTACTACTTATAATACTATTACCACTGCTATTACCATTACTATAACTGTAATCAAAAAGTATATTCTTATTAGACCCATAGGAACTACCACCATAGGAATTGTTCAATCCCAGATATTCAAGATTACTTTCCCTTCTAAGTTGAATCTGCCTCATGGGTTTTAGGATATTCTTCCTATTCTTGTGAGGAGCCAGCTTCTTTAGACTGTCTGCTGTTGGAAGCTCCAGATTAATACTCATTCTATCAGCATACCAGCCAATGGCTTCGATTAAGGCGGGATCCGCACCGGGAATTGCCTTACAATGAATATATCCGTTAAATTGAAAATCCTCTCTAAGCATTTTAAGAGCTACGAAAATAAGTTCCATAGTATGATTTGGACTTATCATAATACCTGAGCTTAAGAATAAACCTTCTATATAATTCCTTCGATAAAACTCCATAGTCAGCTCACAAAGCTCATTGGGTGTAAAAGAGGCTCGCACAATATCATTAGAGGAGCGATTAATACAATACTTACAATCAAAAATACACTCATTGGTAAAAAGTATCTTAAGTAAAGAAATACACCTTCCATCCGCAGAAAAGGTATGGCAAATCCCACAGGCAACGCTATTACCCATACCAGACTGGTTACCTTTACGATCAACACCACTGGAGGTGCAGGCAACATCATATTTGGCCGCATCGGATAATATCTCTAGTTTCCTTTGGATTGACATACCTTCCTGAATTATCATGTAAGCTCACCTTCTCCAAACATTTGTTCTGTTATAATTATATCAAACTCATAATTTTCTGTCAATAATTTTTCGAACAATAGTTTGTTAAGAGATTGTTTATATTATGATAATGAACGTTTTGGCATCAAATGAATTGCCATTCCTTCAATATCTTCTGCCGCTTCTGTTATTCCCTCTTCATAAGTTGGATGGGGACGTATAATAGAAGCAAGATCTTTATAGGTTAGTTTCTTAGATATAGCCATAGAAAGTTCTCCAATTATATCAGTCGCCCTATCACACATAAGGACAGCACCCAAAAGCCTGCCGTCTTTTTCCTCACATATTAGCTTAATAAATCCCCTCTCCCCCATAGAAAGTATGGTTTTACCATTACCTAGCATGGGGTATTTCCCCACCTTTACTTGATAGCCCTCTGCTATAGCATCTGCCTCATTCATACCTACGGTGGCTATCTCAGGATTTGTATAGATACATGATGGTATCACATCAAGATCTACTGACGGTGAAAGACCACAGATTCTTTCTACTGCAACAATTCCCTGAGCTGATGCAGCGTGAGCCAATTGCCTGCCACGGATAACATCCCCTATGGCATAGATGCTAGGAATACTAGTTCTAAATTCATCATCCACCTTAATATGGTGTCCCTCCATATCAAGGCTAAAACCCTGTGCAAACAGCTCCTTTGTGTTAGGACGCCTTCCCACAGATAAGAGTATAGCCTCTGCTTCTGTTATCTGGGGCTTAGATTTCTGTGTAAATTCACATACCAGCCCATATGAGCCACCTTCTCCTATCCTGTCTACCCTTGCTCCCGTATGGATGGTGACACCTTTTCTCTTTAGCCCCATGGCAATACTTTGGGATATCTCTTTATCCATGCCTGGAAGTAGCCTATCCATTGCCTCTATAATCTCAACTTCACAACCCATGTTCCTGTAAATGGTTGCAAATTCTAAACCTATTACACCACCACCGATTATTAGGAGCTTTTTGTATTGTTTTATCTCTCCTGATAATAGGTCATCACTATTTACTACATTTTCAAAGTTTACCCCTTCAATACCTGGTATAGCTGGAACCGAACCAGTGGCAATCAAGATATTATCAGCCTTAACATCAATATCTTCTTCTCCAGTCTTAATACGAACAAGATTACTATCTACTATCTGAGCTGATCCTTCATATATGGTGATCCCATTAGCCATTAGCAGTCCCTGGATTCCCCTTCGAATCTTAGAAACCACTTCATCCTTTCTTTCACTGAGCTTATCATAATCGATCTTCAAATCTGTAAATGAAATGCCTACCTTCTCCATATACTTTGCTTCACTAAGAAAATTGGTGCTATGCATTAAAGTCTTTGTAGGAATACACCCCCGATTTAGGCAGGTACCTCCTATATCTCTTTTTTCTATAATGGCAGTCCTTTTTCCCAGTTTTGCAGCTTTTATGGCTGCTACATAACCCCCAGAACCTGAGCCAATTACTATCAAATCATATTTATCCTGCATCTTTTTTGTTTCCTCCTAGCTGTAACACTCATTCTTAAATAGACTTCCACTTCCATAGCTTATATTAGGCTTCTTCTTCAGCCTATAATGCTTATAACTAATTTAATAACATCATCTATAATAGGCTTCTTATCTTCATCTATTAATATGCCCCTTAATCTAGCTTCCATAGCGTTTTTGTCAAATATACATCCTAAGAGCTGCTTTCCTATTTCACTAAAAAGCTCTGTATCAAGGGCATCTGAATAAACCGCACATTCCTTAATAATACCCCCTTCAACTCTCAGCTGAAGCTCTATATCTCCCCATGAGAATCGCCTGCTTATCCTATCGCTAAACTCTATTTTCTTACCAAAATTCCAATCCCATGATGAATATTTCTGCCTCAAGGACTCTATTTTATTTCGAGGTAGCTTAGATACCTCCATCTGAATAGGTTTCAGATTATAGGTTTCTCTAAAGGCATGTATAAGCTCATTCTTTAAAATATCTATAGTAATACTAGGTCTGTAGTCTATAAGATTGGTTACCCTGGATTTTACAGAATCTACTCCCTTTGACCTTAGCTTAGTTCTTGAGACATTCAGATATTTGGATAGACTGTTTATGTCCACATCCACTAAAATAGTACCATGATGATAACATTGATCCTTAATATTAAAAAAAGCATTACCGGAGAACTTTCTTCCCAAGGCAGTAATATCATTTCTACCAGAAGTTATAGCAGGGATACCAAGGCTGTTAACTGCACGGATAATAACATCCAGCTGTTTTGCTACATTATAATTTTCCTTGGTCGCCAAGAAGGTAAAGTTAAGGTTCCCCAAATCATGATAGACGGCACCACCACCGGATAACCTACGAACTAGCTTTCCTCCATCTGCAATTAATTCATTAATTTGACATTCATTCCATGGATTTTGATTTCTTCCGATAACTACCGTCTTCTCATTCTGCCATAGATATAAGATGCATTCATCCTTGGTCACCTTATGTAACAAATACTCCTCAAGGGCTAGGTTCTTGTAGGGATCTGTTTCATAGGAAATTATATATTTTAAATATTTTATATTAATCACTCCAAAAAACCACTCCAAGGTATATGGGTACATATCCTTGGAGTAGTCAGTTCTTATTTACTAGAAAAATCAAATCTTAGAATAGGATTTCTCGCCGCCTTAACTTCATCAGGTCTACCTATGGGTGTAGTTAAGGGATAATCCCCCATAGTTTCCGGAGCCTTACAGGCATATGCATAAACCTCTTTATATATCCTTATTGCTTCATCCAAGGTTTCCTTGGTTTCAGTTTCTGTAGGCTCAACCATCAAGGCTTCATAAACAATAAGGGGAAAATACATTGTTGGCGGATGCATATCATGATCAAGTAGTGCTTTAGCAAAATCCAAGGCAGACACTGCTTTTTCTTTTTTTAACTTATTAAGACTAATAACAAATTCATGCATACAAGGACCATTGCCAAAGGGTATATCAAAGACATCCCCTAGCCTATGCATCATATAATTAGCATTTAAGACTGCATTACAAGAAGCATCCTTAAGACCCTCTGCACCCAAAGTCATTATATATGCTAAAGCCTTAACTACTACAAGGAAATTGCCGTAAAATGACTTAACCCTTCCGATACTTTTCTCATCTTTATGGGCAAAGCCAAGTATTCCATCTTCCTCTATGATACCCTGGGAAGGAAGATATCTAGAAAGAATCTCCTTGCATCCCACAGGACCGCTACCAGGACCTCCTCCACCATGAGGTGTGGAAAATGTCTTATGAAGATTCAAATGAATCACATCAAATCCCATATCTCCAGGTCTTGCAACTCCCATAATGGCATTAAGATTGGCTCCATCATAGTAATTTAATCCTCCTGCCTGGTGAATAATACTGGTAATCTCTAGTATATCTTTCTCAAATAATCCTACAGTATTGGGATTGGTTAGCATAAAACCTGCTGTATCTTCCCCAACAACACCACGAAGAGCTTCAACATCCACTAAACCATCATCAGTTGAAGGCACATTGATAACTGTAAAGCCTGCTAAGGCCGCACTAGCTGGATTGGTACCATGGGCAGAATCTGGCACAATAATCTTATCCCTTTTACTGTCATTTCTATCATGATGATAGGCCCATATTAGCTTTAAGCCAGTAAGTTCTCCATGGGCACCTGCTGCTGGCTGAAAATTCATATGATCCATCCCTGTAATTTCGCAAAGATATTTTTCAGCCTGTTGCAGAACAAATAGGCTTCCCTGCACTGTATGCTCAGGTTGTAAAGGATGGACATCAGTAAAGCCAGGAAGCTTGGCCAGTTCTTCATTTACTTTAGGATTATATTTCATGGTACAGGAACCTAGTGGATAGAAACCATTATTTACACCAAAGGTATGATTAGCCAATTCCGTGTAATGCCTGCTTATCTCCGTCTCTGAAAGCTCAGGAAGATTTAACTCTATCTTTCTATGGAACTTTTGGCTAAGGGTAACTACTGGTACATCACATTCCGGTATCAAATCACAACCCCGATTCGTATTACCTTTCTCAAAGATTAGCTTCATCTTAATCCACCTCCTTAAGAATCTGAATCAGAGTATCTATCTCTTCCTTGGTGTTAACCTCCGTTGCACACCAAAGAATCTGTCCCTTACTTTCCTTATTATAAGGGTTATTCCCCAAAGGATATCCTCCTAATATTCCATGATTTTCAAGAGCCTTAAGTATCTTATCCACATCCTTATCTACCCTAGTCACAAATTCATGGAAGTACTCTCCCTTATATACCATCTCATATCCATCCAATTCACATAAACGATTAGCAAGATAGTGAGCTTTTGACATGGATAGGGTGGCCACCTTTTGTAACCCCTTCTTACCCATGGCTGCAAGATAAACAGCAGCAGTCATGGCACATAGTGCCTGATTAGAACAAATATTACTGGAAGCCTTCTCACGACGGATATGTTGTTCTCTGGCCTGTAAGGTAAGAACAAAGGCCCTATTACCCTGGGCATCTGTGGTTTCACCCACAATCCTACCGGGAAGCTTACGCATAAGCTTATTAGTTGTAGCCATAAATCCTAGATAGGGTCCTCCAAAAGACAAAGACATCCCAAGGGATTGTCCTTCACCTACTGCAATATCAGCACCATATTCTGCTGGGGTCTTTAAAATCCCCAGTGAAATGGGGTTGCAGCTGATTATATATTTTATATCAGTATCGCCAAGGATACGGCCGATCTCATCTCCATCTTCTATTAGCCCATAATAATTGGGTTGCTGAATCAGAAGGCAGGCAGTTTCATCGTTAAGCTTCTCCTTCAAAACATCTATATCAGTAATACCATTTTTTGTAGGAATTACTTCCATCTCCATGTCGGTTCCCCTGATATAGGTAGCTATGGTTTCTATAATCATAGGATTTGTCGAAGCAGAAACTAAAGCCTTCTTTCTTTTTCTCTCCTTACTCATGATAACTGCTTCTGCAGCAGCACAGGCACCATCATAAACTGATGCATTTGCCACTTGCATTCCCGTAAGAGAACAAATCATAGTCTGGTATTCATATATTGATTGGAGAATCCCTTGACTAATCTCAGCCTGATAGGGTGTATAGGCAGTTACAAATTCTTCCTTAGAAGTTACCTGCTTAACAATAGCAGGGATATAGTGCCGATATGCACCACAACCCCTAAACACAGAATCAAACACCTTATTTTTACCGGCAATATTGGTTATCTTCTTAGATAATTCCATCTCTGACATACCACTTGGAATATTTAAGGGAGCATTTAGCTTCACTTCATCCGGTATATCAGAATACAATTCTTCTATGGAGTCTATACCAATTATGCCTTGCATCTGCTTTTGCTCTTCTTTTGTATTCGGAACATAAGTACCCATTAAGCTTACCTCCTATCACTAATGGCAACTTAGATATTTAAGACTCAGAAATAAGCTTCTTATATTCTAATTCTGATAAAAGATCCGCTTTATCACTTATATTCTCAACCTCTATGAACCAAGTCTCCATAGCCTCTGAATTCACTAGCTCTGGTTGGTCTAGAAGATCCTCATTAACAGCTTTTACTGTTCCTGTTACTGGGCTATATACATTGGAAACAGCCTTAACAGATTCAACATCTGCAAAGGATTCACCTACAATTACTTCATCACCAACCTCAGGGAGATTTATAAAAACCAAATCACCTAATTCACTTTGTGCATAATCTGATATGCCAATTCTTGCTGTAGTATCATCTAAAAATTGTACCCATTCATGGGATTTCATAAATAAGATTTTATCACTCATGCTATCCTCCTAATAAACTATAATCTTATGCTACTATAAACGGAGGATTTGTCCTCCTAATAAACTATAATCTTATGCTACCATTGATTAACGACGGGTTATCCTCTTCTACCTATAAATATATTTTCTATGCTTTCTTATAGAAGGGTAAGGGGATAATCTCAGCTTCAACTTTTCTTCCTCTTACATCAACTAAAAGGCTTGTTCCAATCCTACTGAAGTCCTTATCCACAAGAGCCATGGCTATGGGATAACCTAGATATGGGCTATGGGTGCCTGAAGTAGTTCTTCCGATTTCCTTATCATCACACAAGACAGTACAATTCTCTCTTGCTATGCCACGACCTGTTATCTTCAATCCTACACGGGTTATGGTGGGAGTTCCCCTGGCCATTATTCCTCTCTTGCCAATAAAATCATCCTTTGTCATCTTAACTGCAAATCCCAATCCTGCCTCTAGGGGAGATATGGTTTCGTCCATCTCGTGACCGTAAAGGGGCATGCCTGCTTCTAGACGCAGTGTGTCTCTACATCCTAATCCGCAAGGCATTATACCGTGTTTCGCACCTGCTTCAAGCAGTAAATTCCAAAGACGCACAGCATCCCTGTTCTCGCAAAATATTTCGTATCCATCTTCACCAGTATATCCAGTTCTTGATACCATACAATTGATTCCTGATAGATTAATATTACTTACAAATGTATAGTATTTTTGGGGTAAGTCTTCTTGATTAGTAAGCTTAGATAATACATCATTAGATAAAGGTCCTTGAAGGGCAATTAGGGACATCTCATCAGAAACATCTGATAACCTTACATCACCATAAAGATTCCCTTTCATCCATTCAAGATCCTTGTGCCTATTAGCTGCATTGACAACCATAAGATATTCTTCTTCGTTTATTCTATAGATTAATACATCATCAATAACTCCACCTTGACCGTTACACATTGGGCTATATTTTACCTGACCATCTGTCATATGGCTACAATCATTAGTAACAAGCATTTGTATATTATCAAAGGCGTCCTTTCCACGAAAAATCATTTCTCCCATATGGGATACATCAAAAATCCCAACTGCTTTTCTTACAGCCATATGTTCCCCGATAATCCCTGACTTATATTGCACCGGAAGAAGATATCCTGCAAAGGGAACCATTTTCCCTCCTGATTCCATATGGCAATCATAAAGGGGTGTTTTCTTCTCCATAACAATAACCTCCCGTCAATTTATAATATAGTCTTAATCAAAGCACTAACCAATATTCCATTTTTTATTAAATTTATTATATTATGGGCATATTGTAAAGTCAATGGGGATGTAACCTATCATTTGCCATTTCATATAATACAGTATAAGAAGAAAGGGAGGCCATATATGAGTGAATTATTAAGAATTGATCATATTAGTCATACCTACCATAGCCTAGAAGGAGAAACACCGGCTCTACTGGATGTTTCTTTTCACGTTAATGACGGCGAATTCTTAGGTATAGTCGGTCCTAGTGGCTGCGGCAAATCCACTTTGCTTTCTTTAATCGCAGGCTTGCTCACCCCAAGTAGCGGTTCCATATATATAAATGGCAAGGATATTAAATCTTCCGGCAAAAATATCGGTTATATGCTTCAGAAAGACCATCTCTTGGATTGGCGTAACACACTAAGAAATGTAACCTTAGGAATGGAGATTCAGCATAAACTAACTGATAACAGCTACGCCCAGATTAATGACCTTCTTAATACGTATGGGCTTGTTACTTTTAAAAATTCATATCCTTATGAATTATCAGGCGGAATGCGACAAAGAGCCGCTTTAATCAGAACACTGTTGTTAGAACCGGATATTTTACTACTAGATGAACCATTTTCATCATTGGATTATCAAACCCGTCTTGAAGTGGCGGATGATATCTGGGACATTATCAGAAAAGAAAAAAAGACAGCCATCTTGATTACCCACGATATTTCTGAAGCCATTAGTATGTCAGACAGAGTTATTGTATTGTCCGACAGACCAGGGACAGTAAAAAGAATAATTGATATAAATCTTTCCATATCGGATAGGACTCCATTTGTAGCGAGAAGTGCTCCCGAGTTCAAAGATTATTTTAATTTAATATGGAAGGAGTTAGATCATAGTGAGCAGAAAAAATAAAAAAATTTCCAGTAGTGGCCTAAATCTTTCAGCTGCTCAGAAAGCCTTTGTAAGAAAGCATGTAGTACAGCAACGAAGAATTAGAATCTTCCAGATAATTATATTGATTGGCTTTATTGCTTTCTGGGAAATCAGTACACATATAGGTATTGTGGATTCATTTATATTTTCCAGTCCCTCAGGGGTCATAAAAACCATGATAGATATGTCACAAGGCGGTGAGTTATTTTATCATATTGGTATCACCCTCCTTGAAACCCTAATTAGTTTTGCCATAGTTAATATAGTTGGAATTTTTGTGGCAGTAATTCTATGGTGGAACCATAGTATCTCAAAGGTCTTGGAGCCATATTTAATTGTACTAAATAGTTTACCAAAATCAGCCCTTGCTCCTTTATTTATAGTGTGGTTGGGTAATAACATGAAGACCATCATTGTCGCCGCTGTTTCTGTTGCTATATTTGGGACCATCATAACCATGTATTCTAATTTTAAAGCAGTTGAACAAGATAAAATCAAGCTAATCTACACCCTTGGTGGTAATAAGAAGGATGTACTTTTTAAGGTTGTACTACCCTCTAATATACCCTCCATGATTAGTCTTATGAAAGTAAATATCGGTTTATCCCTAGTAGGCGTTATTATCGGTGAATTCCTCGCGGCTAAATCAGGCCTAGGCTACCTGATTATATATGGAAGCCAAGTATTTAAGTTAAGTTGGGTAATAATGAGTATAGTGATTTTGTGTATAGTCGCTACAGGCTTATACAAAATATTGACCTATTTTGAGAAAAAATATTCTAGGTAAAGGCTAATCCCAAAATATTATTGGGTTTTATATGTGCTCCTATCATGCACATTTGGAAGATGGAGCACATATATACCCCTTAGTTTGAAATAGTAGCAATAAAAATATAAAATAAATATAAACTCCTCCTAAATTAATTATAAATTTGTATTGCCTATCTACTGATTCTTTAGTAAAATATAATTGTATTTAAAGGATAGGAGGGTTAATAATGAATGATTTTGTTATTACTGCTGATTCAAACTCCGACTTACTTGACCTTTACATAAAAGAGAATAATATCGGTATTATTCCTCATTATTATGACTTAGAAGGAGTAACATATGGGGATGAAATAAATCTTACACCAAAAGAATTCTATGACAAGATGAGAGAGGGTAAGATGCCTACCACTATGGCAAGCAATCCACAGGTCATCAGAGATACTTTTCAGAAATATATAGATCAAGGTCTTGATATCCTACATATCAGCTTTTCCTCAGCCTTAAGTGGTGGCTGTAGTAATGTAGTGTCAGGGGCAAGAGATATCTGCGAAGAAAATCCAGGTGCTAAAATAATTGTTGTAGATACTTTAAATGTATCCCTGGGTGAAGGTATGTTTGTTATGAAAGCAGTCCAGATGAAGAAAGAAGGTAAATCCATCGATGATATAGCTTCTTGGCTTGAGAAACACAAGATGGAGTTCTGTGTCCGTTTTACAGTTGATGATCTTTTCCACCTACAAAGAGGTGGTAGAATATCCAAAACCACAGCCATCATCGGCTCTATGATGAGTGTTAAGCCTATCTTATATGTTAATGAGGAAGGTAAACTTGTAGCCCTTACTTCATCAAGAGGTCGTAAAAAATCACTAAACACCATCTGTAACCAAATGATAGAAAGTATGGGAAAATTCAAAGATGATAAGGATATGGTATGTATAGCCCATGGCGATGCATTGGAAGATGCCAATTATCTAGCTAAACTTGTAAAGGAAGCTCTACCCCATAAGGAGATTATCATTAATACCGTCAGCCCCAGTATTGGAGCACATTCAGGACCAGGGGCAATTGGACTTTGCTTTATGGGAGAAAAACGTTGATTTTATATATGGTATATATGGCCTTTACTAATAAATAAGGGGAACAAAAAGTGCACCATAAGTGTCATTTACTGGCATTTAGAGTGCACTTTTTGTATACTAATATTCCTAAACTTCAAACTCTACCTTAATTAGATGCTCATCACATAAGCAATTGCCTATATATGCCTGATACTTGCCCCTTTCAAGTTTCCATTCATTATCATCCTCACAATAGTATTCCAGCTTTGATAGGGGAGTTGTTACCGTAACAGTCTTGGTTTCACTAGCCTGCAGGCTTACTCGGGCAAAACCTTTTAGACTCCTAACAGGTCTATCTATTGATGAATCTTCCTTACCAACATAAAGCTGAATAACCTCATCACCTGCCATATTGCCAGTGTTTGTTACCTGAACCTCAGCAGTTATTCTATCATTCTCTACTTTACAAGTTGCAGCCTTTATATCAAAGGTTGTATAGCTTAATCCAAAGCCATATGGTGCATAGGGCTTCACATTATTCTTCTCAAGCCTTGCATAACCATGGTAGTAATCATAATCGATTTCTTCTGCATCCCAATCCACTTCAGGTAAATCCTTTGCGTCTTTTACTAGTACAAAGGGTAGCTTTCCTCCTGGATTGTTATCTCCGAATAAGGTCTCAGCAATTACAGAACCGCCTTCCATTCCTGGATAATATGCCATAAGAATAGCAGATGCATTTGTCTCGAAATCATCAACAAGTATCATATTACCGCCAATTAATACTACTGCATTATTCTTATTAACCTTACCAACAGCATTAACCAAATCTACTTCATTCTGATGGATACCTAGGTTTCTTCTGTCTCCCCCAATAGGTTTTTCAAATATATCTGACTCTTCATTGGTCAGGAATTCACCTTCATCATCATGGTTATAGCCCACCACCATAATAACAGCGTCAGCACATTTAGCCAAATCTACTGCCTTCTCAATATCTTCTCCTGAATAGTAGGTTACTTTACTATTCTTAGCCACGTCTACAATGCCTTGAAGAGGAGTTACAGTATAATAAGGAAATACCCTACTAGAACCATGATCCCCAATATTTTCAACATTGGCCAATTTTCCAAGAACCAAAATATTATTAAGATCCTTACTTAGAGGTAAGACCTTGTTCTCATTCTTTATCAAGGTCATTGCCTTTCTTGCCACATTCTTAGCCAGTTCAATGTGCTTTCCACAGCTAACTACAGAGTGCTCATAGGTTTCAGGATCCTCAGCTTCTCTAGCTGCCAACAAGGTTCTTATAATTCGAAGTGCCGCTTCATCAACTACGGATTCATCAACCTCATTATTCTTAACAGCCTGTACCAGTTTATCTCCGTAATAGTTGGTATTACACATCTCTACATCAAGACCATTATTAGCAGCATCTACAGTACTTTTTGTTCCCCATATAAAGTCACTGACTACAAAGCCATCAAAATCCCATTCTTCCTTTAGTACATTACGAAGCAGATACTTATGTTCACCGAGATAGGTTCCCTTGTATCTGTTATAAGCACTCATAACCGAGGCTGCCCCTGCATCTATACAATCCTTAAAATGTCTTAAATACACTTCTCTTTCTGTTCTTTTACTTGCATCTACACTTACCTTAAAGCGTCCTTCTTCCATACTATTAAAGGCATAATGCTTAATACATGCAACTACATTATGCTTCTGGACACCTTTTACCAATGCAGAGCCCATGGCTCCCAGATGATAAGTGTCTTCACCGTAGACCTCCTGACTTCTTCCCCAGCCTGGATTATAGGGAAGGTTTATACATACCCCACCATAATAATTTCCGTCAAATGCACGGATTTCTCTAGCTATGGCTTCCCCTACTTCTTCCTCAAGGGCTGTATCAAAGGTGGCACCTCTTGCCATGGTTACAGGAAAACAGGTTGCCCTGTAAGATACAACTCCTCTTGGTCCGTCACAGAATCTTAGCTCGGGAACTCCAAGTCTCTCATTTCCTCCTGCTGGATAAGGAAAAACATTATAATGATTATCTGCTGAAGGATGATTAAAAACATCACCTACACTTTCTAGGGACACCCTTCCACTCATAAGATAAACCTTTTCCTCTAAACTCATTTGTTCAATAATTTGCTTAGCCTTGTCGGTAAACTTTAGCCTATATTCCTTGGAACTTAACATAACATACCTCCTTCAATATTTATTCTTTAGATGTTTTAACTGTTGACATCTTATTTGCCTTTAATATTAAAGCCACCATAATAATCAGCATTAATCCTTGAATCAACTCAACTGTTTCAGAATTAGCGTTTGAAAGAACTAAACCACTTTGTAATATACTGAATAATAGGGCACCAATTATTATTTTCACAATACTACTTTTGCTTCCTCCGTTAACTGGAACACCACCTACAAATACCGCTAGCATAACCTGAAGCTCAAATGATTGCCCCATATTGGGATCAACGCCACCAATTCTAGAAATCGTAAGAACTGCAGCTAGTCCAGTAAATGCACCAGCAACAACATAGGCGATTGTCTTAATTCTTCTTGTCTTTAGGCCTACGTAGTTACATACTATTTCATTCTCACCTATGGATCTAGCACTAAATCCTAGCTTAGTATATTCAAAAAGGTAGATTGCTACTATGGTTGCAATTACAAAGATTAGACCCTTTGACCCCCATCGATTCATTTTTAAGATGGAAGGGGAAACAAATATTACACTTCCTTTACTTAATATCACCACCAAGGATCGTAAAATAATTAGTTGAGCAAGAGTTGCCATTATTGAAGATACTTTAAATTTACTTACTAGTATTCCATTAATAAATCCCACTCCAGCACCAATCAAAATACATATTACCAGTATGACAAGACTTCCATGCTTAGCTGCTAGTACAGCTCCCAAAGTGGCTGAAAAAGCCAGGTTGGATCCTGCAGACATATCAATGGAGCCTTGGGCTATTACAAATAACATACCGTAACCACCAATACACAAGGGTATCATTGAATCTACAATTGTCCTAATATTATACATTCTAAAGAAAGACGCACCGTTTAGTATAGAAAAAACAATAAAAAGTATAATTAAAAATCCAAAGGGTAAAACATATTCCAAATTAATTTTTCTTTTAGTCATAGCATCACCTCTATTATCTTTTCTTCAGTCAAACCTTCGCTACGTCTAAACTTCTTTTCAATCTTACTATTCTTAAAAACATATACCGTATCTGACAAGCCGATAACTTCTGGGAGTTCGTCAGAGATTAATAAGATTGATACACCCTTTTTCTTAAGTTGCTTCATTATGTCGTATATATAAGCCTTAACTCCTACATCCACACCACGGGTAGGTGAATCAAGTATTAGTATATCCTTATGCTGCAAAAGCCATCTTCCAAGATTAACCTTCTGACGGTTACCGCCACTAAGAGATGCAAGAGCTACCTTCTCATCAATTGCAACAACTTTATAATCCTTGATTACCTTCTTACCAACTCCGGTTATTTTTGCCGGTGATATAAATCCAAATGGACCCTTTAGTTCATCAAGCATTGATAGGGCTACATTATTCTCTATACTGTCACTTACCATCAAGGCCTGTCTATCCCTATCTTTCGGTACGTAACCCATCCCATATGCCATTGCCATGGAGTCGGTATGAATTTTCCTATTACCCTTGGTTAAGGTTATATCACCTGCCACCAGTGGCCTAACACCAAAGACTGCCTCTGCCACCTCATGTATACCAGCATCACTTAGACCACACAAACCTACAATTTCACCCTTGTGTAATTCCAAAGTAACATCAGTAAAGTTCTCACCATCAGATATATTGTTTAATTTTAGAACAACCTCACTGCTAAAATCATCCGTTGAATCAGCACGGTAGTAATCTCCTTCAATATCCCTGCCTACCATTAATTGTTTTAGGGATGATTCAGTTAAATCCTCAACTCTCTTAGTAGTTACCTTTTTTCCATCACGTAAAATTGTAATTTCATCACTTAGGTGTAATAGTTCTTCAAGATCATGGGTTACTATTAATATAGATTTATTTGATGCTTTAAGCTTATCCATAATATCAAATAAGATTTTTCTTGTATTATAGGATAAGGCTGCTGTAATCTCATCTAGTATTAGGAGTTCAGGATCTATTGATAAGGCTCTGGTTAGCTCAACTATTTTTTTCTGTTCTACTGTTAGGGAACCTGCTAATATTCTTGGATTAATTCTTGGTAAGTTCCATTTTTTATATATGGATTCAACCTCATTATAAAGGGCTCCATTGTCAATAATATTAAGCTTTTTGAAACGATCCATTCTTCCTAAAAATATATTAGCCGCCACAGATAATCCATCTACCAAGCCTAATTCCTGTACTACTGTACCTATACGGGATTCTAAAGCTGTGACTGGTGAACTGGGTTCATAGGGCGTATCGCCAATAAACATTTCACCACTATCTTTTTCTGCCATACCTGAAATCATTGATATCAAGGTTGATTTACCTGATCCATTCTCACCTATAAGACCATGGACCTCACCTTTTCTTATTTCCATGCTGACATTATGGTTTGCTCTAGTAATCCCAAAACTCTTGTTCATATCCTTTACTCTAAAGAGAATGTTTTTCACCTTATTTCACTACTCCTTTATATTTTCTTTGGGAAGCAATACCACTTAAAACAACGGCTAAGCCCATAACAGTCTGTTGCCAGGTACCTGAAGGTACTCCTAATATAGTTAATACGTTAAATAAAGATGTAATTACAAATATTCCTATGATTATAGCTAGGGTAAGATTAATATATTTACCAAGGCTTGATGCCAAAAGAAATCCTGCCAAAGCTGTAAATATTAAAGCTACACTGGTTAGTCCTGTAGTAGGCATAACACGACTGGAATAGCTTTCATTTACTGCCGCTGCAACACCCAGAAAGATACCACCAAGTATTGCTGAATATGTCATTGTCTTTTGTACATCCACACCCATCATTTCAGCAACCCTACGGTTACTGCCCAGTGCACGGATGTTATAGCCAACGGATGTCTTATTAAACAATAGATAGGCTGCTATAAAGCCTAGTAATACAATTAAAAGGTTCCATGGGGTTCTACCGATTTGTCTTGCAACATTGCCAAGGGATACTACCTGTCTTCCCCTTGATATCATATATGAACCATAATACATACCGATTGCTTCATAAACCATGGCTGCACCTAAACCAAATATCCAGGATGGTATCTTGGTAAAACTACGAACCACAGTATTAAGTAATAGCAATAATACAGATACCAGGATAGAGCCCAGTAACAATCCGAAGGTCCCAAGATTAAGGTTTACTGCAAATACACCACCTACATTACCGGCAAGAATTAAGATTGCTCCGACAGAAAGATCGGTGATTCCCGTAGTAAACAAAAAACAAAAACACCATGACATGAACATCGATGTAACCGAACTTGTAAATACAGATGACAGATTATTTACTGTAAGTATCTTACCATCGGTTATCGTATTTAATACTATATATGGAACAATCAATATAATAGCAAGTCCAATTCTTCCAAATAGTAAGCTGTCGGATGATTGACCTTTCTCTATTTTACTAATTGAATTCTTTTTGTTAGTCATCATTTTGCTCCTTAATACGAGATAAAATAGGTTCGATGCTACCATAACATCTTTCTGCCGGAAAAATTGTCCCTGGTAGCATCCATGGTATATTATTGGATACCTACTGCTTCAAGCTCATCAGCGGAAATTAATCCTTCAGCTTCCTTCTGTTTTAGACGGGTCTCTACGGAATAGTTAGCAAGTACATCCACATAGTCCTGTAAGGATACATCTTCATTCCAGGTTACAACATATTGTTTTAGCTCTTCACCAGAGAAGGGCTGGGATTTAATCCAGAACTTATCATACAAATCAACCATCTCAGATGGTAAAGCCATAACAGGGGCTACAAGAATAGGAGCGTTTCCATCATCATCCTTAAGCTCATGTCCCAGTAAGGCATTTAATAATAAGGTGGTAGCAAAGTCAACATTTATCCAATGGGCTCCATTTGCTGCGGCAATTGTACCTTCTTTTAATCCCGTTAGAATGTCTGGATCTAAGTCAGTAACAAAAAGCTGGGCATCAACATTAGTATGCTGGGCCATAGCCTGCATAGTTCCACTGCCATAATCACCATTAGATGCATATACACAATCTACATCAGGATGGGCAATCAAAAGATCATTTGCCTTAGCAGTTGCGTCTGCCAGTGTATTGGCATCCCAAGCAACGTCAAGAACCTCGCCTCCTCCATCTTCAAATGCTTGGGTAAAACCATTGGTTCTTGCAGAATGAGTTGGATCAGCTCTTTTGCCTGTAATGATGATTGCTCTCTTTAGGCCTAATGAGGCAGCATGTTCACCCATGTTTTGTCCAGTACCAAGGTCTCTTGTTGCTACTGCACCTTTAAAATAGGGATTTGCTTTAAGTAGATCTAGATTCTCATCAGAGGGCATATGGTCATATACAACAAAAGGTACCTTTGCATCTTGACACTTTTGTGATACTACAGGAAACAAGGTCTCCGATATGCCGAAAAAGACAATACCATCCACCCCTGCCGAAATCATATTATCAACATTGGTAATTGTCTTTTCTACCTTACCTTCATCGTTTACTATCATGGTTTTAACCCCAAGAGCTTTACAAGTCTCAGCAAAACCATTTTCAAGAATGTCTACAGAGTAGATTCCCTTCATAAAGTTGTTTAATCCTAACTTCAGATCAGTTATATCTTTCCCTGCATTGTTGTTATCATTACCTGTGTTATTATTACCTGTGTTATTATTGTTGTTGTTATTGTTGTTATTATTGTCCCCTGTTTTCTTTCCTCCACATGCTACTAAGGTCATACATAAAACTAATAAAACTGCAATTAATTTTATATGTTTTTTGGACATAAAACTACCTCCTATTCTTAATTATGTTTCTATTATTTCCCTATTTGATTTTGTATATCCATATTTATTAAAATAAACATGATTTTTGTATATAATCTTTATGATTAACAATAGTTTGATTTTTATTACAGTTAATAAAAGAAAGAGTTACGCAAGCGAAATTCAAGTGACGAACACGGTCAGTTTTGCTGGCAAAATACCATGTGTGCCAGTGTGCATCCCTGCGGAGCATATTTATATAATAGGACGCATTTTCCTATTATATAAAAAGGAGTGACACTTTTTGAGTGTCACTCACTGTTTTACTTTTATTATATAATTTTTCATTATAGCAACCAAGCTACTCTAATGGTACAAGCTTTTCCTTAACAGCTCCCCATGGGACTCGAACCCACGACCTACGCATTACGAATGCGTTGCTCTACCAACTGAGCTAGAGAAGCAGAATTACCAAATAATTTTAATATAATAGCCATAAATTTTCAAGTAGTTTAACCTATGTTTATCAGTATTTCATTTTGTCGAAAGTTGATATATAATATAGGTATTATACTTAAAAGGGGTGACTTATGGATAATAGATTATACAATGTAGCCATATATATTGACTATGAAAATGTTTATAAAACCTTATTAAATCAACGGATGAATTTATTACGTTTGGGCTTTTTTGAAAAGATACATACATGGTGCAGAGATAAGGGACTAAGAATAGTAAAGATTATAGCATACTGCAATTTTGATAATAAAGATTTAATGGAATCTCGCCATCAAACCAGATTGCAGGAATATGGCATCAATACAGTCCATACCTCTAATAGAGGAAAAAACTATGCGGATTTACAGATTACAATTGATGCCTTAAATGATATGTATATTAATGATAATATTGATGAATTCATCATTATGTCAAATGACAAAGACATGTCACCTTTACTTAATACCATAAAGTTAAACAAAAGGAAGGTTACTCTTCTAACTGTAGGTAATAATTTCGATTTTGCTCTATGCAATGTTCCTGACGAACATATTACCCTTAATGATATACTTAAAATCCAGCCTGCCAGTGATTTATATATTAATCGTGTGGAGGATGACATCCAAGATAACATTGAAAAATATGCAAAATCTAACCTAGATGACACCGTAAAATCCAAATCTATCTTCAAACATATTGAAATTAAATACTATGTAGAAAACCAAATAAACTATAGCTCCATAATGGAATATGAATTATATAATATATTGAAAAACCTATATAACAAAAATATTATATTTATGTATCAGTATATTTACCGTAACTCAAAATTTGATGCCATTATGCCAACAAAATTCAAAGCAGAAGCAATAAATAATAATATAATAACTTCAAATGATATAATACGCTACTATGATTTTGATAGTTTAATAAATAAAAGTTATGAAGAATATTGTTAGCCATATTTTGCCACCTATCATATGGGCTTGACATTGCTATTAAATTAATATAATATTGCCATAGAATATAAAATAGATATATAGACTTGATTCACTCTTAACATTAATCCTAAAAAAATTGGTTTGGAATGAAGCACAAGTCCAAGGGAGCATCTACATCAATAGATGCTCCCTTTATATGTAGGATATATTATAGTTTTAATTTACTTGTAAGAGTATTGAAAATAGAATAAATTAAAGCTATAGTAATAGTAAATAATAATTGGGGAGCATGGTATGAACACTTGTATACAGTTGTTGAAAAAATACGGATTTGCTATAACACTATGTATAATTTCATTAACCATTATGAATCTTATCTTTGATACTGTGTGTTTATCCACACTTTTTTTAGGAATTCCCTGTCCTGCCTGCGGAATCACCCGTGCTACCAAGCTAATGCTACTGGGTCAATTTCGAGAGTCTTTTGAGATGCATCCACTTCTTATTTTAGTAATAATTGGTACCGTTTTATGCCCGATTTTTCAAAAATATTTAAATAAGGGTAGATTATATATAAGGCTATATGTTATAATGTGTGTGATAATTTTTATAGGCTTTTATGCTTATCGAATGCAGATGTATTTTCCCAATGTTGAGCCAATGACATATCGGGAAAATAATATCTTTGCAAATATCCGTATTCTATTTAATAATATTAAAAAATAAAATAAGAATATTTCGGGAGGAGTAGAAAATGGATAATAACAATAATCAAGACTTACAACAACAACCTGACTATCAGGCACAACAACAGCCTAACAATGAGGCGCAACAGCAACCTAGCAATCAGGTACATCAGCAACCTAATAATCAGATGCAGCAACAGCAATATTACAATCAACAACAACAGCAACAACAATATTACAACCAAACACAACAACAGCAATATTATTCCCAACCTAATCAATCATCTTATGGGGTACAGAATGAACCACCTATATCCTTAGGAGATTGGATTCTCACTCTTATTGTATTAGCAATTCCATGTGTTAATATCATTATGCTGTTCGTATGGGGATTTAGCTCTGGTACAAATAAGAGCAAACAAAATTACTGCCGTGCTGTATTAATATTTATACTTGCAGCAATTATTATAAGTCTATTATTAGGTACTGTATTAGTTGGCTTTTTAAGTAGGTTCATCTATTATTTTTCATATTAATACATATCTTTATTATAAGTAATCGAAAGAGTCATCCTGCTCTACAAAGGGCTGGATGACTCTTTAAAATGGTAATAATCGAGGCGACGGGATTTGAACCCACGACCTCTGCGTCCCGAACGCAGCGCTCTACCAAACTAAGCCACGCCTCGTCTGCCTATTCATTAAATAAACTGCATTAGATATTATCTAACAAAAGCTCATAAAAGTCAACTGACATTTATGAGCTTTAATATGTTTAATAGGCAACAATTATTCCACCTTCGTTAGCATACATGGAGCTGACTCCAGCAGTGTCTACGATAAAATAATCCTTGAAAGGAATTCTTTTTAGTATTTCATCCCTTATAAATAATGCTCTCTCATAGCAATTACAATGTGCAATAGCAAGGATTCTCTCCTTGGGCTTAATTATATCCTTTTCTATTATATTAGCCATGGATATCAAAGCCTTTTTTATTCCTCTTGCTTGCTCAAGCTTAGCTATGGTTCCTTCAGGGGTGCCTCCCATAATAGGTTTTATATTAAGCACATTTGCTACTAATGCTTTAAGGTGACTTAACCGACCACTCTTACGAAGATTATCCAGGCTTTCTAATACAAACTTTGTATTCATTTCTGAGCGGAAAGCATTGATCTTTAATATAACCTCGTCAAACTCATATCCTTTTGCAATTAATTCTTCAATCTTCATGGTAATCAAGGTCTGACCCACAGAAGCACTTCGAGAATCAAATATTGCAATATTTTTATTAGGATGCTCCTCTAAATACAATCTTTTCGCTAATTCTGCACTATTATTTGAACCACTTAAGGCTGAAGATATTGTAACCACATAGATATCACCATCAAAATCGAACTCATTAAGATAATCCTGGGGTGATGGACATGCAGACTTAGGACTAGTAGGGTTTTCATTCATAACTTTAAGAAATTCTTTTTGATTAAATTCTTCATTATCAACAAAAACTCTGTCTTCTATCCTTAGGGTTAATGGTATAATTTTTAAATGCTCATTCTTTCTCATATCTTTTGTTAAATCAGTACAACTATCTACTAATATCCTATAGCTCATATTTTCCTCCACCATGTATTTGGTTTTTATTCCTATGTTTTGTAATGTGACTACTGCATTATGTGGTTTTCATTACTACATAATAAGGTATTCCCCTAACTTTTTCAAGTGTTTGTGATAAATATCATAAAACTTTCATAATTATTTTTTACAAATATGCAGCTTTTTATAACTAAGAAGTGCACATCAAAATGTTTTGTTTAACATTTTGTGTGCACTTATATCTTTCTATTCAATAATTTATATTTTATTTTGCCAGTAACATCATTATTTCATTACTTCTTTGGATAAATTTCGTCATTGCCTCAGGCTCTAAGGGTTTGTGACTTAGATTAGCAAGGTCATATAACTGTTGGCAAATCAAAGGTGTATGCTCTGATTTTTCATTAGTTATGATGTACTGTACCAGTTCATGATTAGCGTTTAGTACCAGAGTTTCACCTTCTCCAGCCATATTTGCATCCATACCAGGTATATTGTACATTCTCATCATATCCTGCATCCTACGGCCTTCCTCAGATAGTGTAATCATAGAAGATACCTTATCATTCTTTAGTTTTTCCACCTTAACCTCAAGCTTATCCTTAGCTAAAGTCTTGCGGAACAACTTTGTCATTGCATCGGAATTATTCTTTAGTATCTTCTGCTCCTTCTTCTTGGTTTCAACTCTAAAACCATCAGTAATCTCAGTATCTATCCCTTGAAATTTGACCTTTTGATTTTTGTATTCTACATGAGTTATAAATGGTTGGTCTATATTATGTTTTAGTATTAGAGCATCTATGCCTACTTCTTTAAACATATTAATATACTGGCTTTGTTGCTTTTCATCAGTCACATAATATACAACAGTCTTATCCTCTTCCTTATCACCCTTGTCATCTTTAGTATCAGCTGTACTATCTTTTGAAGAAGCCTTTTCCTCTGATGAAGCCTTCTCATCTGAAGAAATATTTTCTTTATCTACAGCTTCCTGCTTAGAGTCTTCATCAGACTTTGTCTCCTTAGATTTTGTAGCCTCAATATACTCATCCAAGGTAATATATTTGCCTTCAAGATTCTTATATATAATAGAATCCTTCATTTTATCATTGAATTTGTCATCCTTCAAACAACCAAATTTAATAAATGGACTAATATCATCCCAGTATTTTTCATAATCTTCCCTATCCACCTTATACATACCAGAAAGCTTATCTGCCACCTTCTTAGATATATAGTCTGAAATCTTCCTTACAAAACCATCGTTTTGTAAAGCACTTCTAGACACATTCAGGGGAAAATCAGGACAGTCAATTGCACCCTTTAACAGCATCAGGTATTCTGGAATAACTTCCTTAATATTGTCTGCCACAAATACTTGGTTGTTGTATAGCTTTATTACTCCCTCAATCGATTCATACTCCATGTTGATTTTAGGAAAATATAAAATCCCCTTCAAATTAAATGGATAATCCATATT
>JAAYRE010000018.1 GCA_012518935.1 Clostridiales bacterium | reverse complement strand
TTATTCGTCGTATAGCCCAAGGTGAGGTTATAAGTGGACTTAATATTATCCAGAACCCTAAAAATAATTTTAGAATGTTAAATCATTGGGATAATATTGACGGAAGTATTGAGAGAGGCTACTCAGGTAACTCCTTCTTCTTTAAGAATGAAGAAATCCTCATTAACGATAGGACTAGGGATTATGCAAGATTAGCCTCATCAGTTGGTATAAATGCCTCTGTTATTAACAATGTTAATGTCCGTGGCGCTGCATCAGAATTAATAACAGATCGCTATCTCGATAAACTTAAAGAGATGGCTGATATATTTGCTGGTTACGGAATAGATTTATACCTAAGTGCTAATTTTGCTGCACCAATAGAAATAGGGGGATTAGAGGTTTCTGATCCCCTTGATGAAGAAGTTAAAGAGTGGTGGAATAAGTCCGTTAAGAAAGTATATGAGAAGATTCCTAATTTCGGAGGCTTTTTAATTAAAGCAGATTCTGAAGGTAGGCCGGGACCATTCACCTATGGTCGTACCCATGCAGATGGAGCAAACATGCTTGCTAGGGTACTAAAGCCTTATGGTGGAACCTTGATTTGGCGTTGCTTTGTATATAATTGTCAACAAGATTGGAGAGATTACAAGACAGACCGTGCAAGGGCGGCTTATGATAATTTTATAGGACTTGACGGTCAGTTTGATGATAATGTTATTCTCCAGATTAAGAATGGACCCATGGATTTTCAGGTTAGAGAACCAGTTTCACCCCTATTTGGTGGCTTAAAAGAAACAAATATGATTATTGAAGTTCAAGCGGCACAGGAATATACAGGACAGCAGAAGGATGTTTGCTATCTTATCCCTATGTGGAAGGAAATCTTAGAATTTGAGTTATACGCTAAGGAAGGTGGCTCTACTGTAGCTGATGTTGTATCTGGCAGGACCTATAATCAAAGTAGAAGCGGTATGGTTGCTGTTATTAACACCGGTAATGATTATAACTGGACTGGTCATGATCTTGCGGCTGCTAATTTCTACGGATTTGGAAGACTTTCTTGGGATACTGAGCTATCTTCTGAGCAGATAGCAAAGGAATGGATCATTCAAACCTTTTCTAAGGATGAGAAGGTTCTTGATACAATACTTGATATTCTTATGAAATCCTGGCCTGTTTATGAAAAATATACATCACCATTGGGTATTGGCTGGATGGTAAATCCAAATCATCATTATGGTGTTAATGTTGATGGCTATGAATATGATAGATGGGGAACATATCATAGAGCCGATAGAAATGGTTTGGGTGTCGATAGAACCCAAAAAAATGGAACAGGCTATACAGGTCAATATAATGAGCCAAATTCTTCTATGTATGAGAATATGGATACATGTCCTGAAGAATTGTTATTATTCTTCCATTATGTTCGGTATGACTATAAGTTAAAAAGCGGTAAAACTTTAATACAACATATATATGATACCCATTTTGAAGGGGTAGAAGAAGTAGAGGATATGCAAAAAAAATGGTCGGATATTAAAGAGCATATACCCCAGGATGTGTTTGAAAGGGTTAATGCACGGTTAGATATGCAACTAGCTAATGCCAAGGAATGGCGTGATAGAGTAAACACATATTTTTATCGTATGTCCGGGGTAGAGGACCAAAAAGGCAGGAAGATATATTAATCTTTTTAGATTAATTATCATACATAAGAAAAAACCATATGACATTTAGATTACTAGTTTCTTACTTGAATATTACTTGCTTAATAACCAATTAAGGTTTTAAAATAAAAAAATCTAAGGAGGGATGAAAGCATTATACTTTGTTATCCTACTTCGCAGATTAAATCGGATAATTTTGTGAGGCAAGATAACAATCTAAGTAATATGTTTTATAAGAAAAGGAGGGTATCTAAGCAAAATGGGTAAAGAGCTTAAAAAGGCAATTAAAAGGCTGGCCGGCTTTGTGTTGGCATTTGTGCTTATGGCTGCTGCAGTAGCACCTGCCTATGCAGCGCCTGCAAAAAAAGCATTTAGCCTTAATGCCGAGGAGGCAACAATTGTTATTGGTAAAAGCTTTAATTTTAACATCAATAATAAGGTTAAAGGAGCTACATATAAGTGGTCTGTAACCAATGAAGATGTTGCTACGGTAAATGAAAAGAACGGCGTAGTTACTGGTGTTGGAAAAGGAACCACTAGCGTAAAATGCCGAATAACAGTTGATGGAAAAAATTATTTATTGAGGGCGAAGGTTAATGTCTTAAAACCTGCCGTTAAGGTGGACATAACCAATCCCGTAAAAAATCTGGAAGTAGGCGAGTACTATCGCTTAAAGGCAGAATTAATTCCAGAAAGCTCCGATGACATTATCACATGGACTTCCAGCAATGAAGGCATCGTACGTATAGATAAAGATGGTTCATTTGCTGCAAAGAAGTCAGGTACTGTTACTATTACAGCTACAACAGTAAGTGGTAGAAGTGACAGTGTTACCATTAAAATTGGAGATGGAGTAGACACAGAAGTTCCTGATGATTCTGATGATGATGCACAAGACACAGAAAAAGAAGATGTTAAAGTACTAGAAACCATATTTGATGAAGACTTTACTGACTCCCTTGGCGGATTTGGCCCAAGAGGTTCTGCTAATGTAACTCATTCCAAATCTGGTAGAGATGCAGATGGTGGAAAAGGTCTTTTATCGGTAACTGGTCGTACTAGTAACTGGAATGGTACAATTGTAGATATTTCTGATAAGGTAATACCAGGAGCATCCTATAAGGTGTCAGCCTGGGTAAGATATACTACAGGTGCTGATGAAGAGGTCATCAAATGTACACAGGAAGCTAATGTAAGAGGCGAAGTTAGATACTTAGCAATTAGTGGAGACGTTAATGTTAAGAAGGGTCAGTGGACAGAACTTACTGGTATTATGGAAGTTCCTGCAGGTGCATCAAGTTGCTATTTCTATTTGGAAGCTAATAGTCTAATTGATTTCTACGTTGATAATGTTAGAATCGAGAAGATAGATGCTGAGATAGTAGAAGAAGATTTATCTGGTATTGAACCTGCAAAAGTTGGCGATATAGTATATAAGAATGACTTTGAAGGTGATAGAGTACTTGATTCAAGAGCAGGCTCAGTAAGAACTATTACTACTGACGTTTCCCATAACGGTAAGGCTAGCCTACAGGTTACCCGTGAGGCTGGATGGGATGGCGCTGGAGTTAGATTCTCATCTGCTAATGACATTGAAATATTAAGTATGTATGGAAGAACTGTACATGCAAGTTTCTATGTTATGTATAACGATGGACCGGATGAAGTAGAATTTAAGATAAACAACAGAATGGAAAAAGCGGATAACTCAGATGTTGTTCTCTCACAGATAGCAGTTAAGAAGGGTGAATGGACATTGATTGAAGCAGATTGTTACATCGCAGAGAATGCCACAGGCAATATAATCTTTGTTGAAACAAATGGTGACGTTGCTCTAACATTCTATGTTGATGATGTATTGCTTGAGGTAGTCAAATAATGCCCTATATAAAAGAAGGAGGAATAATCAGTGAATAAAAAGCTGTTTAAAAAGATAATTACAGCTGTACTGACGGCTGCATTGCTAATTTCTAGCAATGGCGTAGCTTCCTTGAATGCCTCTGCTACAGAGAAAGTTCCTGTGGAGGGAGTTTACGCGAATTTTTTAAAGGCAACAATGGCGACCGGAACAAGTAGACAGATAAGAGCATATGTTCAGCCTGAAAATGCAACTGTGCAGGATTTTAGTTATTATTCATCGGCACCAAAGGTTGCTAATGTATCAGATGATGGTTTAATTACTGCATTATCACCAGGTAAGGCTACTATTACAATAAAAGCCATTGATGGTAGTAGGCAGACTGAAACTATAGATATAACTGTACTTAATGACTTATTAATTACAGGTGATTTTGTAGATTCAGATAATGAAGTAATCGTACTTGATAAAACCTATGGTAATCTTACAATTGATTCTTCCGTTGGTGATGCAACAATATACCTTTCCGGAATCAATATTAAGAATAAGCTTACTATGGACAGTGGTGAGTATTCGGTAGCAATATATGACTCAGTAATTAACGAGCTGGTAATTGAAGATGTTCAAGGTGAGATAGAATCCTTTGCAGTAAAAGATGATGAGGATAAAGCTCCCAGCTTGCAAGTTGGTGAGAATACCGAAGTAAGTAAATTAATGGCAAGAGTAAGTGCCAGTATCCGTCAGGAAGATGGTTCTGAAATTGAAGGTATTGAGTTTACACAGGATGCAGATGGAAAGATAACAATATATCTTGAAAACTACTCCGGTGGACTTATACTGGATGCTTCTCTTGGAGATATAGAAATTGTAAGTACCGGTTGTAATCTTGACAGTGTAACTGTTAAAGGTAACGAAAATGCTGGTAATGTGACACTTAGCAATGGCGGAGATTCTGAAATCAGTAATCTCAAGTTAACAGGAGCTGCTAAAGTTAATCTTGCAATACCTACAAATGAAGCCACCATTGATAACAAGGCTAACGGTGCTTCTCTGACAGCCAGTGAAGGCATTGGCTCCTTAAATAACGAGGGACTAGGAAGTTCAGTATTAGTTACTGGAACTGGATCAATTGATAACTTAAATGCTAACGGAGAGAAGGCTAAGATAGAAGTTGCTGCTGGAGGTTATGTAGGTACAGCTAACCTTAATGGGGCTAGCAACTTATTAACAGGAGCTGGAGATGTTGCTGAAGCTTATGTTAATGCTAATAATGTTAGTGTTGATACAGTAAATACTCTAGTAACTATAGGTAAGGTAGAAGGAACTAAGGTACAAGGTAATGACGTTGCTGGAGAAACTTCAGTAGAAACTAAGCCTCCTGTAGGTGGCGGTGGTGGCTTTGGTCCAGGTTCTGGTGAGCAAGAACCTGAAGAAGAATATACTGTTGGTTATGTAATTGTTAATAACAATTTTGACAATGGTATGAATGATTTAAGAAGTGTTCAAGGTGGATCTACTATTAAAGTAATTGATAGTGGTGAGCCTGAGCGTGGTTATGTTGCATATGTCAGTGATAAAGCAGCTGACTGGGCAGGAGCTGGTATTGACTTAGGTAAATACCTAAAGAAACATATAACCATATCAATTAGTGCTAAAATAAAAGCAGAAGGTACTGGAAACATAATGATCACCGTTAAGAAGAACGGCAATCAATTTGCTGGTGCAGGTTCGGTTTCCAATGTTCCTGCTAACACTTGGACAGATGTAAGTGGTACTTTTGAGCTTGATAATACCATTAATGAGGCTGTAATTTACTTTGAGACTACTGGAAATTACTTTGTAGATGATTTCAAGATTGTAATATCTGATATTGGTGAACCAATTCCTGTAACAGGAGTAACTTTAAGTAAATCAGCAATCACTATAGGTAAAGGTGCAACAGCAACTCTGACAGCTACAGTTCAACCAGCAAATGCTGATCAAAAAGGCATAACTTGGTCGTCAGCAGATCCTTCAATTGCAATGGTAGATACTAATGGAGTAGTACAAGGAGTTAGTGCAGGAACCACAAGAATTACAGCTAAAACAGTAGATGGTAATTTTACTGCATCCTGTACTGTTACAGTCAAAGCAACATCCATGTCAATGAATCGTGCTACATATTCATTTATGGAAGCAGATGAGACAATGCAATTATCAGCAAGTATTACAGGTATTGATGATACTACAATTACCTGGGAATCATCTGATAGTAATGTTGCAACAGTAGATGCAAACGGTTTGGTTACCGCTAAGACAGATGGTTTAGCAACTATTACTGCTAGGGCAGCTGATGATTCAACAATGTCTTGTAAGGTTTCCGTATATACAGGTACTACAGAAGAGCTATTTGTAGCAGACTTTGAAGATGGTGGAACAGCTAATCTAGCAAAGATATATGGTTCAGGAAATATGAGAAATGATGTTGTTGCAGGATATACAGGCGAAAAAGCTCTGTATTTCTATGATCGAAGCGACGCAGCTCATGGACCTAGAGTTGAACTTCTTAAAGTAGGTAATGCTAATGTTAAGAAATATGAAAAAACTCCACAGCTTATCCATGTATCTGCATGGGTTCTATATACAGATCCCACAGGTGGAGATACTCAAGAATTTATGATTCAGAAACGAAGTGACTACAGTGCAATTGCAACAAAGAGTATTAAAGTAGGTGAATGGACTTATATTAGTGGAACATTTAACCTTAATGATGCTGATAATGTTGGCCTTATCGATTTTAAACTTTCATCTTCAGCTAATACATCATTCTATATAGATAACTTTATTTTTGCTGGTGTTATAGAAGAGGTGAAGGAAGTTACCGGCGTAACAATTAATAAATCAACCTTATCATTAGCTAAGGGTAAAACTGAGAAGTTAACACTTACAGTATCACCTTTTACTACAGATCATTCTGTAGTATGGACATCATCAGATGATGCAATTGCTAGTGTAAGTGCCGATGGAACTGTAACAGCGGTAGAGGTTGGAGGACCTGTTACTATAACAGCTACTGTAACAGATAATCTAAACGGTAAAACCTTTACGGTTACAAGTGAAGTTACTGTTACAGAACCGCCTACAGAACCAGAACCTTACTTTACTGAGTTTAAATTATCAGATGAACCTGCATCATTTAGCCTAACTCAGGGAACTACCCAATGGGATCCTGCTAATACTACAGCAAGCAAAGATTTCTATCTAAATGGGAATAACTTTAAGAATAGAGCAACTGCATGTGGAATTACTGATCCACTTCTACTAGATAAGTTTACTTCATGGGAAGGTGTATATGAAATAGTTAAAGGATATGAATATACCATAACCATAACTGGTGGAAAATCCATGGGAGCTGGTACTAATCTTAAGGCAGAGATAATTGTTCAGAATAACCAGACAGTGGGTGGTTATAATGGAACATGGTTAACAGTTTCACATGATCTGGGTGTTGAAGAAGTAAGTGCAGATTCACCAATAACAATTACTGATCAGTTTATATTTGGTGATAAGAAATGGAATGGCGATGATATTGAAGCATTAAAGATTGCTGTAAGAATATTAGGTATTGACGAAAGTACAACAGTAACAGGTACATTCGATGTTACAGTATTACCTAATCCAGGTACTGTTGCACTTGTAGAAGTTACGGGTATATCTTTGGATAAAACTGAAATTTTACTTCCCAAGAATGATTATGTAACATTAAAAGCTACCGTAGCTCCAAAGGGATATACAACAGCCAATGTTGTTACTTGGTCTTCCAGTGATGATGATATTGCAACAGTAGATGCTAATGGTAAGGTAACAGCTGTTGCAGATACTGGAACAGCCACTATCACAGCAACCATAGTTGATGATGTATCAGGTAAGACCTTTACTGCTACTTGTGAAGTTACTGTTACAGAAGAATCCTTAGTTAAGGCAGAAGATATACTGTTTGATTTTGAGGATATTATACCTGAAATGTCTTCAATAGGATTAAACTATGATGTGATTACTGCTACTGATATGGTAACAGCAATAGCACCTGATTTTGCTACACCTTCTGATAAGATGCTAAAGGTTGTCAATGGTGCATATAACTCAATTCCTGTACTTAATATTACTCTTCCAGAGGGTAAAACCTTAGCAGATTATAATAAACTAGAAGTTAAGTATTATGGAGTGGCTAGTACTGATACTGGATGGAAACCTGCATTCCTATTGGTAGGAGAAACCATTAGTTATACAGGCTTTAATCTAAGCGAAGCACCAGAATTTATGGCTATGGTTAATAATGGCTTTACAGGCCAAGGAACATGGAACACCTTAACCATTGATCTTGATTCTACAAAGGCTGCTGCGGTTACAGGTTCAGCCATACAGATAGGTCTTGGAATGAGTGCTCCTAATGATGCAACATTTATTTTGGATGATATAACTTTAGTAGGAGTATCAGGTAGTGCAATTGTTGCTGATTTTGAAGATGGTGTAAATCCTGTAGTTGGTTTCGCTGGTGAGAAAGATGTAGCAACATCAATAATCACGCAAGCAGATTTTGCATCCATGATTCTTGGAGGAACTGAAGGTAAGGTACTTGAGCTTACTAATACCAACTGGGGTCAGGCAGTTAAACTAAAGGTAAATCTAGTTGAAGGTACTAAGATTGCTGATTATACTAAGTTATCCTTTAGGTTGTATATGCCAAAGACAGTAAGTGACGAACAGGGCTTTACTTATAAGGACTTTACCATCAATCTTGGTGAGACAGTATCAGCTACAACTGATGACTTCAAATTTGAAACTATGGGACAACAGGGTAGTTGGATAACTGTTGAGAAAGACTTAACACCTGAAATGATAGAAGCAGTTGGTGATGCATTAACCTTTGAAATTGCATTAGGCTGTAATACTAACACACCATCTTCTTACTATATAGATGATGTTAAGTTAACAGCTAAAGAATAATTAAATTATAGAACATTATTAATAATGTATCTATATGTAGGACGCGTTGCATTGCAACGCGTCCTTTTATAAAATATATCCAAACCCTTGAAAATAATCCATTAAATTAGTATACTGACTATATTAATATAAGGTGGGATAATATATACATAATAAAACATACAGATAGAAAGGAAGATAAGCCTATGGATATGACATTACGTTGGTTTGGTAGCAAACATGATAGTGTGACACTAGAGCAAATAAGACAGATACCTGGAGTAACAGGAGTGGTGTCTTCTTTGCATGACATACCTGCTGGAGAAGCATGGAAACTGGAGGATATATTAGCTCTTAAATCAGAAGTGGAGGCGGCAGGACTAAAGCTTATTGGTATTGAGAGTGTTAACATTCACGAGGATATTAAGATTGGTTTACCCTCAAGAGATAAATATATTGAGAATTATAAAGTATCATTAGAAAATTTGGGTAAAGCCGATGTACACATGGTATGCTATAACTTTATGCCAATCTTTGACTGGACAAGGACTGACCTTGCTATGGAGCTTCCCGATGGCTCAAATGTTCTGGCTTATGATGAGAATGTCATCAAGGGTCTTAAGCCTGAGATAATGTTTGAGAAGATGGAGAATGAAAGTGGCGGATTTGTTCTTCCAGGATGGGAGCCTAATCGCAAAGATGAAATAATGGATTTATTTGAAAAGTATAAGGGTGTTACTGCAGAGAAGTTAATGATGAACCTGAAGTATTTCTTAGATGCTATTATGCCTGTATGTGAAAAATATCAGATTAAGATGGCAATTCATCCTGATGATCCTGCATGGAGTGTGTTTGGCCTACCAAGAATAGTAACTAGTGAGAAGGCTTTAGAGGAAATCGCTTCATTAAATGATAGTATTTATAATGGATTTACCCTATGCTCAGGATCCTTGGGCAGTAATTTGAAAAATAATCTTCCTGATATTATAAGAAATCCTAAGATAAGCAATAGAATTCATTTTGCCCATATTAGGAATATGAAATTTGAGGCTGACGGAGTATTTCATGAAAGTTCACATCTGTCCTCTGATGGTAATTTTGACATGTATGAAATAATCAAGGCATTGCATGATGTAGGGTTTGATGGTGTGATGCGTCCAGATCATGGAAGAATGATTTGGGGTGAGCAGGCAAGACCGGGATATGGTCTATATGATAGAGCTCTTGGTGCGACATATCTTAATGGTTTATGGGAAGCTATCAGAAAAAATGATGATGCTAAGAAAGGTAGATGAGCATGAGACTGACAAATTACGATTCTTCATGGCAAGAAAAAGGCTATGAGATTCCTAAGTATGACAGAGATATAATAAGAAAAGA
>JAAYRE010000189.1 GCA_012518935.1 Clostridiales bacterium | reverse complement strand
TGGTATCACTGATTACGCTTCTTGTTTATAAGCGAACCAGTAAGGTTATTAAGTATATATTAAGTAGGTAATATATTTCGTAAAGATATCTGGCATATTTATATCTTTATTTGTAAGATAGGATTCATGAAATCCTATCTTTTTTTTAACATTTCTGATATAATGTACGGGAATAAAACATAGAGATAATCTTAGTTTAGGCGATGAGATGAGGTAATATAATGATCATAGATAGTTATAGTGCAGAAGATACCTATAATGCGGGATATAATCTTGGATGTCAGGCAAGAAAGGGACAAGTATATTGTTTGATGGGGGATTTGGGTGTAGGCAAGACTGTATTTACCCAAGGCTTTGCAAAAGGATTGGGAGTAGATGAGTATGTGAATAGTCCAACCTTTACCATAATCCAGGAGTATGAGGGAAAAGATTTACCCTTTTATCATTTTGATGTATATCGTATAGCAGATGTTACTGAAATGGATGAGATAGGTTATGAAGATTATATATATGGAGAAGGAGTTTGCATGATAGAGTGGGCTGATTTGATAGAGGAAATATTGCCTTCTAATCGGACAAAGATCCAGATTAAAAAGGACTTAACAAAAGGGTATGACTATAGAGAGATTGAGATTTTATAAAGGGAGAAATATATATAATGAAAATATTAGCACTAGATAGTTCAGGATTGGTGGCTTCAGTTGCCATTGCCAGCGAGGATTCTTTATTAGCTGAATATACAGTAAATTACAAGAAGACCCATTCACAGACCCTGCTTCCCATGCTTGATGAAATAGTTAGTATGGTGGAATTGGATATGTCTCAAGTGGATGCCATAGCCATTACATCTGGACCCGGGTCTTTTACCGGACTAAGGATTGGTGCTGCCACGGCAAAGGGACTTGGGCTTGCCTTGAACAAGCCAATTATTGGGGTTCCGACTATAGATGCACTGGCTTATAGTCTATATGGTACCCATATGATAGTTTGCCCGATTATGGATGCAAGAAGAAATCAAGTATATACAGGCTTATATGAATTTGTAGAGAATGAACTTGTTGTCATTTCACAGCAAAAGGTTGTGGATATTGATGAGATTATTGAGGAAATAAATCTAACAGGAAGGGAAACCATCTTTCTTGGAGATGGTGTTCCCATTCAAAAAGAAAGAATAGCTTCCCGAATAGGGGTTAAATATTCTTTTGCCCCCTTACACATGAATAGACAGAGGGCAGGTTCGGTAGCCGCCCTTGGTTTTCAATATTATAAAAAGGGACTTGTTGAAACAGCAGCAGAGCACCAGCCCACATATCTGCGTATGAGCCAAGCAGAAAGAGAAAGGGCAGAAAGATTAAAAAATAAACAAGCCAATAAAAGCTAGGCACTTAAGTGTAAGGAGTTTATAAGATGTTAATCAGGGAAATGTTAGAGACAGACTTAGATGAAGTATGTGTTATAGAAGCAGAGACTTTTTCGGACCCATGGAGTAAGACATCATTTCTTGATTCCTTATCTGATTCTAATAATTGCTATCTTGTAGCTGTAGTAGATAGAAGTATTGTAGGATATTGTGGTTATTATGGTGTTGCTCCGGAAGGTTATATATATAATGTGGCAGTAAGTAAGAATTATAGAAGACAAGGAATTGGATGTAAGATGCTAGAAGAGTTAATAAAGCAAGCATCCCTTAGGGGAATCACCTCTATGACCTTAGAGGTTAGGGTGACTAACAGACCTGCCATAGAACTTTATAAAAGCCTAGGTTTTAACCAGAAAGGAATAAGGAAAGACTTCTATAATAAGCCCAAAGAAGATGCTATTATCATGTGGAAGGAATCAATACAGTAATTCCCACTGTAAATATTCGTAAACAACCATTATAATGGTACTGACAGTGGGAAGCTGCCATGTATCATATCAGGAGGGATAAGTCGTGAAAAGAGCAGTCAATAACAAAAGTGGGGACCTGCATATCTACTGCAATTCATGTGGTAAGGAACTTAAATATGAAAACGGTATATTAAAAGAGGATGCATTTGAAGCAATTAAAGAGTGGGGATATTTTTCAGATTGGGATACTGAAGTTCACCGCTTTAATTTATGTGAGCAATGCTACAAGAAAATTATAAGTAATTTTCAGATTCCAGTTGATATTAGTGAAAAGGTTGAAGTAATGTAAGTGGTGGGAAAGGAATGGCTGAGAGGCTGTTGAAATACAGTTTCATGTTTTGAATTACACAAGAGGGGCTATGTTTATATTAATCTAGTTGGACCAGCTGATAAGTGAGGAAGGTGGCTAGATGAATGTATCCATAGTCCCTTTGTAAAAATATGCTGACTTGAAAAAGTAAATTCCGGTGCAGCACTAAATTCCACCGCCATTTAAAAAACCTTGAAAACATCATATTATTTTGAGTATATATAGCTGATTACTGTTA
>JAAYRE010000188.1 GCA_012518935.1 Clostridiales bacterium | reverse complement strand
TGGTTGTCCTGTTGCGGTAATAGTTTTACTAGTTATCTTTTCTATTAAATATTTTCTTTAATAGAGATTTCTTCTCCTTGTCTTCATCCTGGTTTTGTTCTTCTATATGTTTGCCTACATGTTTGTCTACATGTTTGTCAGTATCTTTATTCTGATTTAAATGATCATCTTTCTTAGGTGCTTCTAATTCTTTCTTGTCTGGTTTTTTATTATCCTTGTCTTTAGCTTTTTTAGCCTTAGAATTCTTATTATCAGCTTCATCTGTCTTCTTCTTATTATATTGATTCATGGCACTGCCCATGCCATCAGTTATAATCATGCGACAGGCGTCAGAAGTATCCTTTAGTGCTCTCCTTATAATAGCTTCTTCCTCACCCTTAAAACGGGATAGTACATAGTCTGCAAGATCCCATTCCTTAGGCTTTTCACCTACACCAACTTTTATCCTCGGAAAAACATCGGTACCTAGATGGCTGATAATACTCTTAATTCCATTATGTCCACCAGCACTGCCTTTCTTACGGATTCTAAGCTGTCCTACGTCAAGGCTTACATCATCATATATAATGATGATATCCTCCGAAGAGACTTTATAAAAATCCACCAATGACCTAACACTTTCACCACTAAGATTCATATATGTTAGAGGTTGGGCTAGAATAACCTTCTCCCCCTCAATATATCCACTGCCACAGAGGGCCTTATGACTCTTCTGGTTTAAAGGAATTTGGTAGTCATCTGATATTCGTGTAATAGCATCCCAGCCCACATTATGCCTGGTAGCTTGATATTTGTCTGTTGGATTTCCTAATCCGATAATAATATACATAGTTTGACCTCATTTGATTTGATAAAAAACTGCATAGCAATACCTATACTTGATGGGCATTATAGGGGGTTTAGGAAGTTATATGTTACTACTCCCCAAAATCCCAATTTCCTAATTTTAAAGGTAATGCCAATCAAGTATATGTCGTGATTGTTCTTGTTGATAGCTTATATTATAATGCTTTTGGGGAGAAGTGGCAACTTAAAAATAATTATAAGATATTATATCCAAATATCATAGCTTCATATAAGGACATTGTTATAAATAATTTGTGATGATATACTTAAGTCTATAAGAAAATAGAAGGGGATATGAAGATGTCGTGGGAAGATTTTGAAAATGATTGTACAGAATATTTGAATACTAATTTCGGAAAATACGCCAACTTTATACACGAAGGTGGATCTAACTCTACCCTTTCAGACATTGAAGTAATAAGAAAAAGGGGTGGTAATTTTTATATTGAGGCAAAGCTTTGTCCAGCACAATGTGGCCAATTTGTACTGTTACCTGATATTACATATAGTAGATTTGTTTACAGCCTAAAAAACACTACTCCGATTAATAGCTCTGCGAAAAAGATTATGGGTTATATGAATCAGTATTTTGAAGACTTTAAAGAGGCAGGAACTGCTGGTAAAGAGATATTAATGGATAATGGTCAAGAGATATTCTCAGAATGGATAACTGGTTACTATAAAAATAAGGGTACTAAGTATTTTATAACAAACAACTATATACTCTTACCTATAGAAGAGTTTAGTGATTGCTTCAATGTTACTGCTGATTACAGAGTAAAACGAAGCGGTTCTGCAGATGTAGGAAAAAGAAATATGCCTAATGTTATAAGCTATATTAATACTCACGACTATCTTATAGAAAACACAAGAAAAGATAAGAGTAAATTATTCGTGAAATCATCTAAGTCTCTTCATAATAGGCGATTTTTATTAGAGGGATATGAGTATATGTTCTCTATTCGTGGTTCTGAATATGAAATAAGAAAGCTTTCTAATACATTTAATGCAAATGTTATCTTTTCAATTGATTTAAAACCTAATAGGGTTGGTATTACACAAGAGGAGTTTATTCAGGCTTTGATTTAGTATCATCAAGAAATAGCTTATATTTGTTCAGTGCATACTTAAATGTACTCAGCTGGTAAGTTCCTATGGGTAAATTGGCTTTATTATACCTGTTCATGTTGTCATTAAGTCCCTTGTTATCAAAAAGAGAAAATAGGTACTTAAATCCATCCTTGTGATATTGTTCATCAATATCACAAGCCTCTATGGCTCTTTCAAATCGCTTCAATCTTGATACAAAGTCACTTTGCATCTTTTTAGATACATTCTTATTAGATAACCATTGCCTGAACTCTATCTCCTTCATTAGCTACTCCTTCTAGGGCATTACCTATCTCTTGACAAATCAACTGTAGCACGTCAATTACCACGGAATTGCCAAATTGCTTGTAGGCTTGATTGGGACTTTTACTAATCTTATAGCCATCTGGAAAGCCCATTAATCTGGCACATTCTCTTGGGTGAAGTTTTCTAGTTTTCCCATTGATTAGGTAACCCCCCGTCTTAGCAAATGCTCCCCCTCCATTAGCTGAGAGGGTTATAGCTATGCCCTTGGTACTGTATATTCGTTCTCCTTGCCCACCTTTATTAACAATCCCTAATCTAATAGGCTTATGGCTATATGTATTATCTTCTACCCCATTAAAATAAGTATCAGGTCGGTCTATATATAAGTCTTTTACCAGTTCTTCATCATCTAGTAAAAAGTCCTCCACATATCTGAGTAATGGAATACGCCTTGGAAAATTAAAATCTGTGATATTCAAATCATTTCTAAAGCAAACCATATAGATACGTTCTCTATTCTGCGGGATTCCGTAATCCACAGCATTTAAGACCTTCTGATAAAATGTATATCCCAGCTCTTCCATTATGAGCTTAACGATAGATAGAGTCTTCCCATTATCATGGGTAGCAAAATTCTTAACATTCTCCATAAATACAATCTTTGGCTTCTTGGCTCTAACTATTCTTGCCACATCAAAGAATAAGGTACCTCTACTGTCTTCAAACCCACGCTGTTTCCCGCTTATGGAGAAGGCCTGACAGGGAAAACCGGCACATAATATATCGTGATCTGGAATGGATATTTCATCTACCCTTGTTATATCTCCATCAGGAACATCGCCAAAGTTATCAATATAAACTTCTCTTACATGCTCATCCCATTCACTGGAATATACACATCTAGCACCCAAGGATTCTAATGCAATTCTAAAACCACCCAGGCCGGCAAATAGGTCGATAAATGTGAAGTTGGAAAGGGATTTGTTCTTTATGTCAAGCATGGTGGACTCTCCTTTGAGGGGTGGGGTGTAAAATATGTATGTGTATAGATATATTATGACCATTATAGCGCTATGCGCTATAATGGTCAAGAGGGTATATAATTATAACACTTCTTTCTGAATATATAATTCTAAAACTCACACGCTCCGTGTGGAGCGTGAC
>JAAYRE010000017.1 GCA_012518935.1 Clostridiales bacterium | reverse complement strand
TCATAATTTAATTTCATGGTATTACCTTTCTGATTTTTATGTTTATGGGGTTAATAGATTAGGTGTTTGGTGTAGGCACCTATCATTTAATTGCATTATAAATAATATAATCGAAAAAAGTTATAAATACAACTTGTTAACCTATCCTTTTAATAACAAGTACATTTCCCAAACCTCTGGAGTTACCACAAGGTAATAAAGACATGGTAGCAATGCTAACTTAGAAATTTTTAATGATATAGCTTTATTTATTTGCTTATATTATAATGAATTCATAAAGTTGTACCAGTATTATAACTTAAAAGTTTTGTTGATTACTGATACTGTTGCATCTTGATTTTAACTAGACCAAAACATTACATTATCAAGGAGGAATAATAATATGAGATATATTAAATTGGGTAAATCAGACTTGCAGGTGCCAGTTATTGCTATTGGCTGCATGCGTATAAATGGATTAGATAAGCAGGATGCTGAGCGTTTTATTCAGACGGCTTTAGAAGGAGGCGCTAATTTTTTTGATCATGCTGATATTTACGGCGGAGGAACATGTGAGGAAATATTTGCGGAAGCTATACACATGAACAGTACAGTACGCGAAAAAATAATCCTACAATCCAAATGTGGAATCAGGTCGGGTATGTTTGATTTCTCCAAAGAACATATTTTGAATTCAGTGGATGGTATTTTGAAACGGTTAAAAACCGATTATTTGGATGTGTTACTCCTACACCGTCCTGATGCATTGGTTGAACCAGAGGAGGTTGCTGAGGCATTTGACAAGCTCTTTAGCAGTGGTAAAGTACGTAACTTTGGTGTATCCAATCAGAACCCCATGCAAATGCAACTACTTCAAAAATCTTTGAATCAACCAATAGTTGCAAACCAGTTGCAGTTCAGCATTACCAACGCCTCTATGATTTCGGCAGGTATTCATGTAAATATGCAGGATGAGGCTGCTATCGATCGTGATGGCAGTGTACTAGATTTCTGCCGATTGGAGGATATCACTATACAACCGTGGTCACCTTTCCAATATGGATTCTTTGAGGGAGTCTTTTTGGATAATGAAAAATTCCCACAGCTAAACGCAAAAATAAATGAAATTGCTAGTAATTATGGAGTTGCCAACACCACGATTGCATTGGCTTGGATACTTCGCCATCCCGCAAAGATGCAACCCATAACTGGAACCATGAATAGCGCACGCTTGAAAGATTGTATTAAGGCAGCAGAGATTTATTTGACACGGGAAGAATGGTATGATATTTATCGTGCGGCTGGGAATATATTGCCTTAGGTACTAGTTTTTGACTAAGCATATACGGATATCTATAATCCCTTATATGAATCAATCAATAACCTATAAAGGGCTTCCAAAGTTTGTTAAAACTCTGGAAGCCTTGTTTTATAAAGTGTAACCACAATGCTGATTCAAGGTAGGAATCCTAAGACACTTGTAAAGGAATTTTCAAAGACATTTGATACCAAGGAATATGAAGCCTATCGGCTACTCCATACAGAAGGCTCATTCATCATGGGTCAGGGAACTCTTGCCGGGTATCAAGAAGATGGGGTCAAGAAGTATCGGATACTTGCAACTCTAGATGTAAAAACATCTGATAAATGTAGGGGTATGGATGGTAAAGAATTTAATGTAGAAGACGCTGTAGTAGGTGTTAACTATTGGCCATTTCATCCGCACTGCAGAACTACGGATGTACCCGTGTATGAAGATGATGACTTATCAGAAGAAACAAGAACTGCCAGAGATCCTGTGACAGGAAAAACTCATGATGTAAAAGCTGATATGACATATGAGCAGTGGCATAGCAAGCACATAGAGAATAACCCTAAAGCTCTACTGGAAGAAAAGAAATGGAAGAATAGGCATGGGGATTAGAAGCAGTATAAAAGATATCAAGGAGTTCTTGGTAAGGATTTAGGTGCGAACTCTCTTGATGATTTCCAAAATTTGAAGTATAATGATGGCAAGACATATGGGTTATTGAAACTAGATTATTCTAGAAGAAATAGGCTAATTAATAATTCAAAGTTAAAACTACCAAACGCAGACACAGCAACAATTGATGATAGAAAGTTTACAGAATATTTATTTGGTGGTGAAAACAAGAATGGACTAGTAAAAGGTCAATTAATTACTAATAAGCTAGGGTATAATATAGACAACTTTAAAGAATTCAAAAAAGAGATATTGGAAAGAGGCTCCATATACCCATCGACTTTTAAGAGTGAACTAAAACAGGGAAAAAGATATGAAACTCGAGCTTTCTTTTACTCGCAGGATAAAACCCCTGTAAATGTGGAGATTGGATGGCTGGTTGACAAGGATAAAACGCATATGACATCAATTTATATTAATGAGGTGAAGAACAATGAAGATTAAGCAGTACGATAGAGTAAAGCTAAAAGATGGCCGTGAAGGGGATGTCATGGAGGTGCTTGGTGACCAGGAAGCGTTCATACTTACCATAGGGGAAAGCCCCCATGATTGGGAAGATATTGATGTTTCCATTGATGAAATTGAAAAAGTAATACACAGCTCATAAATGCCATCTATCATAACGGTAGGTGGTATTTTATTAAGGAGGGAGACCATTGGATAACTTTAAGATCATATATAAGATACTAAAGATGCTTGAAAAAGCCATGGACTATGATGAGCCTGATACATCCGTGATATCCGCTGACTCATTAGGTATAAGTCAAAACAGATGGGATGCAATCATGGTTATGCTTCAGGAAGATGGCTATGTAGAGGGCGTTCATTATGTCAAAACCATGGGCATGAAGGGTGTTAAGCTTATAAACTTAAGAATTACACTAAAAGGTCTTGAGTACCTTGAGGAAAATTCGTTTATGAAAAAAGCTGCTAATATAGCAAAAGGAATAACGGATTTATTACCATTGCACTTACTTAGGTAGGTGCTTTTCTTATGCTACAAACAAGGAGGTGAGCCAGACTTGAAACGCAAAAACTATAAAAGCGGGAAAGGTTAGGTGATCCAACTATCTCCCTCATGACCGGGGTTAAGGTCTTATTTTTATGCCAGAAAGGATAAGGTAAGATGAAAAGATTATTTATATCACAGCCAATGAATGGAAAGAGTGATGATGAGATTCTACAGGAAAGACAAAAAGCAATTGATACCGCTAAAGAAATACTGGGTGAGGATGTAGAAGCCATAGAGACATTCTATACAGACTTCGGACCTGATGCTAAACCTCTTGAATATTTAGGACGCTCTATTATGGACTTAGCAAAAGCAGACATTGTGTACTTTGCTCCAGGATGGAGAGATGCAAGAGGTTGTAAGATTGAGCATATGTGTGCAGTTGAATATGGTATTGATAGAATTGACTAACTAAGCCGCAGAAATACGGCTTTTATTATGTCCGAAATGACGCTTAAACTAAACTAACCCTTGCAGAATGGGATATAAACTTCTGTATCACACCGGAGACACCGGATATAAAAACAGTGTGATGGAAAGGAGTAATATGGAATTTTTAAGAGCAATTTTAGGAGAAGAGTTATTCACACAGTTTGAGACAGCTGTTAATGCATACAACGAAAAACCGGAGAACAAGGATAAACAGGTCAAGCTAGCAGACCTTAGTTCAGGCGAGTACGTTGGTAAAGGCAAGTATACAGCACTCGAAACTGAAATCACTAATCTGAAAGACCAGATTAAACAAAATGAGGACACCATTGAGACTTTGAAGAAGACTAACAAGGATAATGAGAAGCTTCAGGAGACTATTGGAGAGCACGAGGCTACAATTCAAAACCTCAAGACTACATATGAGGGCAAGCTGAAAGAACTGACAATCAACCAGGCAATTCAAGTCAAACTGACTGATGCTAAATATCCTGAACTTATCGCAGGGAAATTTGATAAATCAAAATTATCACTTTCCGAAGACGGCACCCAGGTATTTGGCATCGATGAACAGCTTGCAACAATTAAAGAACAGTACAAGGATTTATTTATTCCAGATGTTAAGGGTAATCCTCCTTACAACAAGGACAAGACTCCTCCCGGACAGAAAAATCCTTGGAGCAAAGAGCATTTCAACCTGACTGAACAGGGAAGATTGCTCAGGGAGAATCCAGAGCTTGCTAAACAGCTTATGGCAAGCGTGTAACTTTTAATTATATTATGAAAGTCCAGCGGTGATATGTCAAGAGAAAAACAATAAAAATATATGATGTTATTATATCAATACTGGAAAAAAAGGCGCATTTACCTAGACCCTGACGACCATTCTTA
>JAAYRE010000187.1 GCA_012518935.1 Clostridiales bacterium | reverse complement strand
TAAAGATAAAGATATAGATATAGATAAAGATATACATAGTGAATCAATTAATGATACTGATAGTGATAATGATGGCAATAAACTTAACCTCATTGATGATATAGATGATGAAGATAATAAGGATTTAATATATTATGGTAAAAAAGTATATCTAACCTTTGATGATGGTCCAAGCTATATCACCGATGATGTTCTGGATATTCTTGCAGAATATAATGTAAAAGCAACTTTTTTTGTAGTTGGACATACTGATAAAAAATCAAAAGAACGTTATATGAGAATTGTTGATGAAGGCCATACACTGGGTATTCACTCATATTCACATAAGTATAGTGAAATATATAAATCCGTAGAAGATTTTGATAAAGACTTTACAAAACTATGGCAATTGTTATATGATACTACTGGGTACACTCCTACTATTTATCGTTTCCCTGGTGGTAGTCTTAACCAGGTAAATAGTTACGGAATGGAAGAATTTATTCGTTATCTAAATGATAAAAACATAATTTATTATGACTGGAATGTAGTTAACGGGGATGCAGCAGGAGTGGAATATACAGAAGAACAGATGGTAGACAATGTATTAAACGGTGTTAAAAGAAAAAAGACATCAATTGTACTAATGCATGATGGAGGTGGCAAGGAAAAGACGGCTGCAACTTTGCCAGCTCTATTGGAAGCACTTATATCCGGCGGAGCGGAGATTCTACCTATAGATGATACTGTTCCACCGATTCAACAGATAAAGGCAAAAAGTGTAGAATAATACATAGGGAGGTATCAAGCTGATGGGTTTTTTAAAAGATTTCAAGGATGATCTATCTCAAGCGGTTAGTGAATTGCTTCCTAATAAAGAAGGAAGCGATGTAGATACATCAGATCAGATGGTAAATACCTTGGATTCAGATGATGTTGGAAGTAGTGTAGAAGCAGAAAACCAAATGAAGGAATGGCTAGACGGGTTTACAGAGGACGAAATTAGCAACGAGAATGAAGATGAGAACGATATTTATTTTGGGGTAGACAATCTTGAAGAAGATATCTCGGATGATGAGCTAATTTTGGACGATGACTTTATCCAAGAAGAGGACAGTACAATTGATAACAGTATAATGTACGATGACAAAACTATGGATGAGAATGACACCATGGATGACAAAGTCATCCAGGATGAAAGTGCCATGAATGATGACACCGGGATGGATGATGACATAAATAATATTGAAGAAGAAATATTAAATGAAATGATGGAGGATGGAGTCGAGCTTATGGGTAAAAAAGAAAAATATGATGAGTATGTAGATGAAAATATGGATATTGATTTGGACGAGATGATTGAGGAAGACCTTGCAGATGAAAACGACGATGATAATATTGATCTAGAATTATTGGATGCCTTAAATGCAGAAGAAGATTCTGAAGATAAGGAGGACAAGTCCGAGAAAAAATTAAGAGCAGCCTCTATTGCTGATGATGATGAAGTAACAGTGATTACAAAAGGAACAACTATTGACGGAAGTATTTCCTCAGACGGCTCACTGGATATCATGGGTAATATTACAGGTGATGTTGAATGTCTTGGAAAGCTTACTATTACTGGAAAGATAATTGGTAACTCAACCGCGGCTGAAGTTTATGTCAATGCAGAGCGTCTTGAAGGAAGCATTAACAGTGAAGGCAGTGTTAAGGTGGGGCTTGGTACAGTTATTATTGGAGATATTGTTGCAACATCTGGAGTTATTGCTGGTGCTGTTAAGGGTGAAATTGACATAAATGGACCTGTAGTTATTGATTCCACAGCCATAATAAAAGGAAATATTAAAGCCAAATCAGTTCAAATCAATAATGGTGCTGTAATTGAAGGTTTCTGTTCATTAAGTTACTCTGATATTGATGTTGATAATGTATTTGAGTAAGAAATATTTATGCCTATCACTTACTTGCTAATTCCAAATCTTTATGATAAATTATTAAAGATATGGATTTGATTATGAATATGGAGGCATATTAGATGAATAAATACAACCGAGTTTTACTTAAACTTTCAGGTGAGGCACTAGCCGGAGATAAAAAGACTGGTTTTCATGAAGATACTTGCATCAAAGTAGCAAGACAAGTCAAGACACTTGTTGATGAGGGTACCCAGGTCAGCATAGTAATTGGGGGAGGCAACTTCTGGAGAGGTAGAAGTAGCGAGACTATCGATAGAACTAAGGCAGACCAGATAGGCATGCTGGCAACAGTCATGAATTGTATCTATGTATCAGAGATTTTTCGTTATGTAGGAATTGACACTAAGATTTTCACCCCATTTTCATGCGGTAGTATGACACAGCTTTTTTCAAAGGATGATGCAATTACATTTATGAAAAGTGGTGGCGTAGCTTTTTTAGCAGGAGGAACTGGACATCCTTATTTTTCTACAGATACTGCAACTGTGCTTAGGGCAATAGAGCTTGATTGCGATATAATTCTTATGGCAAGGGCTGTGGACGGAGTTTATGACTGTGACCCCAATAAGAATCCCAATGCTAAAAAATATGATAGGATATCAACTCAAGAGGTCCTTGATAAAAAGCTTGGAGTTATTGATTTGACAGCTGCATGCTTAAGTATAGATAATAAGATGCCTATGCTGATATTTGGATTGTCAGAAGATAACTGCATTGTTAAAGCAGCACAGGGTAAATCCAGTGGAACAATTGTTACTGCATAGATTATAATATACACAATCAAAAACTTAACATATATAGGAGGGATAATATAATGGATGCGAGACTTGATCAATATAAAGAAAAAATGAACAAGGTAATTGATAATCTTAAGGAAGAGTATGCAACAATACGTGCCGGTAGGGCGAACCCTCATCTATTGGATAAATTAAGGGTAGATTACTATGGACAACCTTCATCTTTGCAGGCAGTAGCTAATATATCTGTTCCTGAAGCAAGAATAATTCAGATTCAGCCTTGGGAAAGCAAGATGATAAAAGAGATTGAAAAGGTAATATTGGCTTCTGATCTAGGAATTACTCCGACAAATGATGGTAAGGTAATTCGTCTAATCTTCCCTGAGCTTACCGAGGAGAGAAGAAAGGATCTTGTTAAAGATATTAAGAAAAAATCAGAAAATGCCAAGGTAGTAATTCGTAATATTCGTAGGGAAGCTAATGATTCCTTTAAGAAGATGGAAAAAGCCAGCGAGATTTCAGAAGATGAACAGAGACTGCTTGAAGATGATTGTCAGAAGTTAACAGACTCATTTATAGATGAAATTGATAGGGTTTTCGATATCAAATCAAAAGAAATACTTACTGTATAATCAATTTACAATATACAGTTGACAAAAAGTAAATGGTGCCAGGTACGTTTGACAAAATGTAAATAGTGACAGGCACGTTTGACAAAATGTGAAGTTTGGGGTGTCCACAAAAGTTTGATAATATAACCCTTTTGGGACACCCTATATTGATTAATAAGATTATAAATTATAGGTAAACACTAATGTAAAGATGGGTGTATGATATGAGTGATCATAATAATATGAATATTCCAAACCATGTTGCTATTATTCTTGATGGAAATGGTAGATGGGCCAAGAAAAAGGGGATGCCGAGAAATTTTGGACACTCCCAAGGTAGTAAAGTGGTTGAACAAATTTGTGAAGATGCATATAATATAGGAATAAAATATCTTACGGTATATGCATTTTCAACTGAGAACTGGAAAAGACCTAAGAGTGAAGTAGATGCTCTTATGAAACTTTTGAATAATTACCTTGATAGCAGTATTAAGACAAGTAAAAAGAATAATATCAGGGTAAAAATAATTGGTGATATTACAAGGTTACATGAAGATATGCAAAAAAAGATTTATAACCTTGAGGAAGCTTCCAAGAATAATACAGGTCTTAGGTTACAGGTGGCTATTAATTATGGAAGCAGGGATGAGATAATTCGTGCGGTTAAATCTCTTATTGGAGATGTGAAGGAGATGGGAATTGCAATTGATGATATAGATGAAGATATATTTACAAAATATTTGGATACTAAAGATATTCCTGAACCGGATTTGTTGATTCGGACCAGCGCAGAACAGAGACTGTCTAACTTCCTTTTATGGCAGTTGGCTTATACCGAATTTTATTTTACAGATGTTTTATGGCCTGATTTTAATAAGAAGGAACTGCTTCAAGCAGTGGAGTATTATTCCAATAGAAAAAGGAAATTTGGTGCAATTTAAGGGGAGGTAGGCTATGTTTTGGACAAGATTAAGAAGTAGCATTATCCTCATGGCGATTACTATTCTTGTAATAGTATTGGGTGACAATGTGTTATTTGG
>JAAYRE010000016.1 GCA_012518935.1 Clostridiales bacterium | reverse complement strand
TTCCTGGATATTGGAGATCTTTTTATCGGTAATAAGTATATAAGGTTCCTCTAATACGGCTTCCATCTTATCCATATCAGTACACATATATGCTGAGATATATCCACGATCAAACTGCATACCTTCCACAAGGTCCAGTTCTGTCAACATTGTCTTAGATTCTTCAACAGTAATAACACCGTTATTACTTACCTTTTCCATAGCGTCAGCTACTAATTCGCCAACCATATCGTCTCCAGCAGAGATTGCTGCAACCCTAGCAACTTGTGCTTTACCGGTGAGTTTTGAACTCATCTTAGTGATTGAATCCACTGCTATCTCTGTCGCTTTCTTCATACCTCTTCTTGAGATAATTGGATTAGCACCTGCAGCTAAGTTCTTCATACCTTCCTTAATCATGGCTTGTGCAAGAACAGTTGCAGTTGTGGTTCCATCACCAGCCACATCATTAGTCTTTGTGGCTACTTCTTTAAGTATCTGTGCACCCATATTCTCATATGGATCTTCTAATTCAATTTCTTTTGCAATAGTAACACCATCGTTAGTGATTAATGGTGTACCAAATGATTTATCTAAAACAACATTTCTTCCCTTAGGTCCTAAGGTAACTTTTACTGTATCAGCTAATTTATTTACTCCTGACTCTAGGGCTTTACGTGCATCTGCACTGAATTTAATATCCTTTGCCATATGTTAACTCCTCCTTCTTACTCTTCTACGATAGCAACTATGTCGCTTTGCTTAACAATGATGAATTCTTCCTCATCAAGCTTTACTTCAGTACCGGCATATTTTGAATAGATGACTTTATCTCCCACTTTAACTTGCATTGTAACTTCTTTACCATCCACCATGCCACCGGGTCCAACTGCTATAACTTCTGCCTGCTGTGGCTTTTCTTTTGCTTGACCTGGTAAAACAATACCGGATTTTGTTGTCTCTTCAGCAACTAATTGCTTTAAAACCACTTTGTCTCCTAATGGTACCAGCTTCATATAAAATTCCTCCTTTAATTTTCTAGTGCATATTTTACACTATGTATTAATATCCATTTTTTTAGAGTTATTAGCACTCTATCCTATTGAGTGCTAATCGTAGTTATTATATTAGTTAATTTACCTTTAATATGCAACTCTGAATCCAATTAAATACACCGTATTTTTTAAACTTTACTCTGCATATCTCGTTTTATCTCTTTTTTTCTCATCTTTTCATATTTATGATGTGAATTTTACTTTATTTAGATATTATGGAGCATATTAATAGGAACTTCGGAAAACTTTCCGATTAAATAATAAGAGTTATCACCTTATGGCAATAACTCCTTATTTCATCAATATATAATAGATAGTATATTATACCTTTTATAGTATATTATACTTTATAAAATATATTCCGAATTAGAAACGTATACCAAATCGATACCAACTTTTAAAGTTTCATTTAGTTAATTATACTGTTAATCTTATTCATTGCTCTTGGTAATGCATCCTTGGAATTCTTCCATGGCTCATTGGCATAACGATAGTCAAATTTATCTATGAACCATTCTAAATCCTCCCTGACTCGCTTCATATTATCAAGATAAAGGAGATTCAACTCTTTTAAAAAATTTCTAAGCTGTTCACCAGATAAATGCTTAGTAGCTTCCTTGTGCAAAAGTCCATAATGCCTATTACAAAAGCCCTGACACCTATTAAACTTCTGCCTAAATTCCTCTTCCTGTCTATGCAGATAAAACAAGGTGGAAATATACCTTTCAAAGGTTCGATTTACCTTATGGCATATATAACAAGAATCATCTAGCTTTTCCATATAGGATGCCACTCCTGATGCCTCTTTTTGCTTCTTAAAAAAAGAGGGGGCAGGAATCTTGGCATTACTACCTGTTAGCTTTTCAACATCCTTAATTACCTTATCCATATGACTCTTTATTATTAATGATAATCCAAGGCGGTTCTGGTTGCCGTGAAGAAGATTAATATGCCTTTCACAAAATCCAAGTTTGGAGGTTTCAGCCCTAACATCATCCTCCATATAACTAGGACCCATGGTGAAGTCAATTGCCTTAGTCTCCAACTCTTTTCTCATATTACAGATTGGACATTCACCGCCAATATCAAATGCTTCATTTACTGGTATGGTGTGTAATTGTTCTCTCAATTTTTCTCCTCTTTTATCAGCTCTTTAATATCTCTAGCCTTTTCCTTAATTCTTTCACTGGCATCTCTGGATATTAATATCTTAGAAATCCATCTTGATGATTCATCTATCTTACCTATCTTTCTAGCCAGTTCAGCCACCAGAAGTGTTATGGTATTCTCATCCATCCCACACATGGGAAAAGATTCTTTCATAAATGCTTCAGAAAATCCTTCATAGGCATTATTAATAAATTCCATTTCTTCTTTTATAAGCTTTTGAATTACTTTTTTGTAATTGGGGGTATCGGCTGGCAAGCTTTCATACTTTCCTCTTATTACCCATGCTGTCTTTAAGCATGTATATGCACGCTCAGATACTTTTGCCTTCTTTACAATGGAATTTACCAGTGCCATCTTATGCCTAGCTATGGCATCATCATAGCTATAAATACTTCCAGTATCAGCTGGGGACTTAAACTTAGCTGTAATATTGGTTTTTATAAGTTCTGCCTGGGTTTCTGTTACATATTTAAAAAACCTATTCAAGGCTGCATATCCACAATGGGGACATAAAACGGCATCATATTTTAAAGGATCTGCTTGAAGATATTGGGGTCTTAAGTCAGTATCCAGACTTTTAAGTTTTACCCTGCCGGTTTTAACCATCTTCGACTTAAACTCAGAATCACATACAGGGCAATTATAAGTTTTGTCAAAGATAATATCCTCCTCTGAAAAAGCCACCTTTGAGTTTTTATTATCTTTATTCCCTTCTTCTTTTTCCTGCTCATCATAAATATTTATATTTGATAAGTTGTTAAGTCCAAATTCCTCTAAGCCAGAAAATAAATTAGCCACGTCTCAACCTCCATATCTTATGTCGTGTCCTTAGTAAAAGTTCTTATTATCATATATTATAATACCACATTATTCAAAAAGATAAAAGTCTTAATATATCCTTGGGGAGCATTTTCTAGTTTAATATGAAATGTAAATTTTCCCATTATATAAAAAGAGCTGTACTTCCTCCTTTGCCAGGAATAGTACAGCTTATTAATATTCTTTACTTTGTTCTATAGAATATATGGTCACCTAATATAATATATTTGTATTTTTTCTTTATGGATGATGCTCCTTTGTTATTCATCCTAAAACATAAATATTTCCCAATATTATTCTCACCTTCTAGAGCTGCCTTTGCTGCTTTAATTGCTTTTTTCATTGCCTGTCTCTCAGCTTCAGGATTTTTACATTTAATCTTGCCAGTATCATAAAGCTCTAAGGCCCGATCAAGACTGCTTATACCTGTTTTTTTATTTTCTACTGTTACAGAAAACTGAACAGCCCATTTCCTATCATATATAACTTGTTCTATAGTTTTCACATGGGAATAAACATCACTTTTTACTCTATTTAGGACTACATTGGCTACTGCAAGCATTCCCTTGTAGGATTGATTTCCCGCCTCGGCATAAACAAGGCTTGCCAATAGCCTAAGATCTTTCTCTGAATAAGCTGGTTTCTTTTCTTTTTTTTCTGCTGATTTCTTTACTTCTACTTTTTCTGGTTCAACTACTTCAGGTTCTTTTAATGCAATATACATTTGACCTTGTTCATCAAAAAATACGTCATATTTATCTAAGTCTATATCTTCAATGCTAATATCTTCTAACTCTATTTCCTCTGGATTAAAATCCTCATCTGAATCTGTCGCTTCTAAATTATTAGGATCATAATCCTCATCTAGACTTTCTGCTTCTAATCCTTCTGTGCCTAAACTTTCTATATCATAAGCTTCAGAATCTAATGTACTTGAATCAATTCTTTCTATATCTTTATCCTCTATGTCAAGTTCTTCTGTCTTCTTATCATCTGCCGATACTGTTGTAACTATGTCAGATGCTTCCCCTGCCTCTAATGAATATGTAATATCACTTGCATATGCTGAATGTTCCAAACCCAGTGTAATTAGCAATGCTATAGATAGGGTAATTAATAGTTTCTTTATGGTATTCATAATAATCTCCTTAATATAATCAAAATGTTACATTTTTGGAATATTCATAACACTTTGTTAATATTTACTTAACAATTATATCATATACCATAAAAAAATCAAGCCAAAAAAACACCCCTCCAAACTGGCAGTTCTACCATTATGGAGGAGCATGTGAATAATTAATTTTTATTTAGTTCTGCCCTATATTTAGCAAGAAGCAGGTCAACCATTCTACCATAACTCTTGACCCCATCAACCTGTGCATTGGCTTTAAGATAGGTGTCATTTATCTTAGTTGAAACCGTACTTACAACAGTATCTTCATACTTTGCCCAATATTCCGTATTGGCCCTGATGTCTTTTATTATTCCGTCTGAATAGGTATCTCTTATCTCAAAATACAAATCTTTATCTTGCCCATAAAGTGCATTGCCTGAAATTATCAAAGCCAGCATGGTACTACTATACTTAATCTCGATATTGTCGGAGCTCATTCCTGCTAAATAGGATATGAAATTCGCCTCGTCTTCTCTCATGAAGCCTCGCTGATGTGCAAGCTCATGTAACATGGTTGCAGGAATGGAATAATCAGATATATCAACATTTACATTGGCTTCCATGGTAAAAGGCATGAAAACTCCTGTAATCTCCGTATAGGACATAAGGGGAGATAAGATAATGGGCTTTGGTGCTGCATACCTTCCCCCAAGAACTGGGTATTCTTTAGATAAGTTCATCATGGCCTTGTTAACCTCTCTAGCCAGTTTGAAATTATTCATAGATAGCTTAAATACCCCATTCTCATCTAAGTTTGAAATCTGACTTCTTAATTCATTAGCCTTCTGGGCAAGTTCATTGGTCATTCCATATAGCTCATCCAGGGATGATTCTCTTACTTCTAGGTTGGAATAATAGCTAAAGGGATATCTATAATAATTTAATCCTCCCATCAGGGTAAATAAAAATATGAGAATATTAAGAGCACAAAAAATATTAATTATACCTTTTAAGGCATATGATTTACGATTTTCTGTTTCCTTAACAATACGGACTATAAATCTAATTAGTACAAATATTAGGAATATAGGTAGAAGAAGAACAATTATTTCTATTAAGGATAATGGTATAATACCGGTTATTAGTGAAACAAACTGAGATATCCACTTGTAGATGTGTAAAGCATAGAATTCTGCAAAATCGCTACTCTGTCTAGCTAGTAGTATTAAAACCAGTGACAAGGGTAATAATAACAGTAAAAAGTTACGTTTTAGCTTTAGTAGTTGCCTCATACCTAACCCCCCTCGAGTCATCTTAGTTAACATTATCTTAATTAATAGTAACATGTTTTACTATATATCTCAATATTTTGACAGTTTTTAAGCTCAGTAATATTTTCCAAGTAATAAAATTAAAATAATTAGAAATAATAAACTCAGCCCTATTTATGGTGTGATTTTATTGTAGGGCTGAGTCTTTATATAGTTTTATCTAAATACCTATTTTTTATATCATGTAATATAATAATCTGATTAGTCAACTGATTAAAACTTAGGAACAACTGCTCCTTCATAAGTTGATTCAATAAACTCTTTTACTTCGTCACTGGTTACAGCTTCTACAAGGGCTTTGATCTCTTCTCTATTTTCATCACCTTTTCTTATGGCAATAACATTACCATAGGTTTCTGCAGCTTCTGAATCCTTATCCTCTACAGCTATGGCATCCTTGCCTACATTTAAACCTGCCTGGATAGCAAAGTTTCCATTAATAACTGCAAGGTCTACATCTTGTAGAGAACGGGCTAACTGTGCTGCTTCAATCTCATGAATCTTAAGATTTTTTGGATTATCAACTATATCAATGACAGTTGCATTCATACCGACTCCCTCAGCTAAAGTTATAAGTCCTTGAGCTTCTAGTAAGAGCAGGGCTCTGGCTTCATTGGTTCCGTCATTGGGCACTGCTATCTCTGCACCGTCTTCTAGCTCCTCGATAGTTTTTGTCTTTCCTGGATAAATACCAAAAGGCTCATAGTGAACAATGGCAACTGATACTAAATCCAAATTTCTCTCTTCATTAAATTGATCAAGATAAGGTTGGTGTTGGAAGTAGTTTGCATCCAGATCACCAGAATCTAGGGCTAGGTTTGGTTGAACATAATCATTATATTCTTTTATATCCAACTCATATCCCTTGGTTGCCAAAACACCCTTTGCAACTTCAAGTATTTCTGCATGAGGTGTTATGCTTGCTCCAACAACAATCTTTTTCATTTCTTTCTTATCGTCCTTGTTATCTCCATCCTTTTTATCAGTAGCACAAGCTCCAAGTGTGGCTACTAATAAAGTTAACAATAATAGTACAGCTATTTTCTTCATAATCTTCCTCCATTCTATTTTTTAAATTTAAAGGTTGAGTCAACTTTTGACTCAGAATTTTCATAGTTAACTTTATACTAAAGTCTTTTGTCAGTCCGTTTCATTGACCTGTTACCTAGTTCTTGGAATGCCTGAACTATAATAATCAGTATGGTTACAGTAACTAGCATAATATCTGTCTCGTTACGGTAATAACCATGATTAACTGCTATGGTTCCAAGACCTCCAGCTCCGACAAATCCTCCCATTGCAGTTTCACCAAGAATGGTGATAATGGCAATAGCCCCTCCCATTATGAGAGAAGGTTTAGCCTCAGGTATAAGCACCTTAAATACTATCTGCATAGGAGATGCTCCCATAGACTGTGCTGCTTCTACAATACCACCATCTACTTCCTTTAAGGAGGATTCCACAAGTCTAGCTATATATGGGGCAGAACCAATCACTAGGGGTACCACTAATGCATTCGGCCCTAACGTTGTTCCGATCAGTGCTCTGGTAAATGGCATTAGAGTAATTAACAAAATAACAAAGGGTATTGATCTAAATAAATTGATAATAAAATTAAGAACCTTGTTTAATATAACAAATGGTGCAATCCCTTCCTTATCAGTAACTACCAATAGTATGCCCATTGGAAGTCCTAATACATAAGCTAGTACAAAGGATAATAATGTCATATATAGTGTTTCTAAGATACCTTTTCCAATCATACTAACAACAGCCTGGCTAAACATGCTATATCACCTCCTCATGGGTAATATTATTAGTTTCCAAATATGCAAAAATTCTTTTCTTGCTGGTTTCATCATCAGGAAGTTGAATAACCATTTGCCCAAATGCCTTTCCGTCAATATCCTTTGTGTCAGCAAATAATATATTCACTGGTGTCCTACATTCTAGTATCATATTGGCTATAATCGGTTCAAAGGAAGTTCTACCGTCAAAAATAATGCGACACTTATCTTCTCCTTCAAAAGTTTCAATATGATTTGCTCCTGAAAATACCAGTTGCTTTGCAATCTTAGACTTAGGTCTTATAAAGACCTCTTCCACGTCACCAATTTCAGCAATCTGACTTTGATCTATGATAGCCACACGATTACATATTTCTTCGATAACACTCATCTCATGGGTTATTACAATAATGGTAATACCCATATTACGATTTATCTCTTTTAATAGATTTAGTATAGATCTTGTGGTTGTAGGATCCAGTGCACTGGTGGCTTCATCACATAATAGCACCTTAGGTTTTGTAGCTAAGGCTCTAGCTATGGCAACTCTTTGTTTTTGCCCACCTGAAAGCTGTGAAGGATAAGCCTTAGCTTTATCACTGAGTCCAACCACCTCTAAGAGCTCATGGGCACGTTGTACAGCCTCCTTCTTAGGTACTCCTGCAATTTCTAATGGAAATATTATATTCTGTAAGGTATTACGTTGCATAAGAAGATTGAACTGCTGGAATATCATCCCCATGGATTGTCTAACCTTCAACAAATCATGATTGCTGATTTTGGATAAATCTATTCCGTTAAAGACAACCTTTCCTTCCGTTGGTCTTTCCAAATAGTTAATACACCTAACCAAGGTGCTTTTTCCAGCTCCGCTAAGGCCAATAATCCCAAATATTTCGCCCTCATTTATACTTAGGTTAATATTCTCAAGAGCCTTTACTTTACTGTTTTTGCTTTCAAAGGTCTTACCAAGTCCGATTAGTTCAATCAATGGTTCTCCATATGCCATAGTCCACCTCCGCTAACATTTTCTCACAACTAAATAATATTATATCAGTTTATCAATCATTAACAATAATAATTTATATCTAACATCATCTACACAATAATATTAAACAAAAAACAGGATAGCTGATAGCCTCCTGTTGGTTTTCTAAGTCTTATTTATGTAAACTATAGTGTTACTTTTATAAGGAAAACATCACATTCATCTATCATCAGACAATATAGTATAAGGCATGTCGCACATAGCACACATACCGCCCATAATAACCATATTGCACATGATGATTATTGATGTTCTCATCTATAAACTCCTTCCTAGAAGCTATATCAGCTTTCCTATCTTCTAGTAAATAGATATGATTGCTTGGTGTAATATAACAAAAATCGAGGTGACAGGATTTGAACCTGCGGTCTCCACGTCCCTAACGTGGCGCTCTACCAAACTGAGCCACACCTCGATATAATTAAGTCTTATGAAATTTTCTTGTTTTAACAACATTCTTATATTATAATACTTATAGA
>JAAYRE010000186.1 GCA_012518935.1 Clostridiales bacterium | reverse complement strand
GATTGTGTCCGCGCTCAGCTTAATTCGTTTTCATATATGAAATGTTAACACTTCACTTTAATCTGTAACCCACAGAAATACAAATTAAAAGAATAAAAAATTAATCCGGCACTTAACTTCATCTAAAAAGTTACTACATTACTTACTACTTATAAGTCACTATGCAACTTTTACTAGGTCAACTTATTTCTTAGCGTCTTTCGGTCTTTTAGCACCATACTTGGAACGCGCCTGTCTTCTATTGGCCACGCCTGCAGTATCAAGTGTACCTCTGACAATGTGGTATCTGGTACCAGGTAAGTCTTTTACCCTTCCGCCTCTGATAAGAACAACACTATGATCCTGAAGGTTGTGACCTTCCCCTGGAATATAGCTTGTTACTTCGATACCATTGGACAGACGAACCCTGGCAATCTTACGAAGAGCTGAATTAGGCTTCTTCGGTGTTGCAGTTCTTACAGCAGTACATACACCTCTTTTTTGTGGTGATGATACATCCGTAGTTCTCTTATTTAATGAGTTAAAACTTTTTTGTAAAGCTGGAGAATTGGACTTGTACTCAACTGTCTTTCTGCCCTTTCTAACTAGCTGGTTAAATGTAGGCATTAATTTTTCACCTCCTATAATTAAAATAAAACGTTCTGTGGTTTTGTCTGCGTAATGCATACTATATAAGCTTAACAAATTACGCACAAAAAATACATGGCATGCAATTTGCATGCTAAATGATTATACGGTTTTCCAATATAATTGTCAAGAATAAATTTACAACTTCCCTGAAAGCCTTCTAAAATAAACATGTAATAGGTTTTTCATCATTAGTTTGATATAGGATATCTTCACCTTTTATACAGTGATTGACTTTCATAGGTTAATTGCCTTATACTGGATTTGATTCTTATAGATTTGTTTAATCTGTTTTTAGAAGTATTATAATAGGAGGAAACTCTATGAAGGATATGGCACAAACTGAGCGTCAAATATTTATCTTACTGTTGCTTTCTGAAAACAAACGGGGCTATACCATAAAGGATATTCACTCTTCCTTAGAAAAATGGGATGTTATAGTAGATAAAAGGACTATTATGCGGGATATTGATAGTCTGTCTGGTATTTGCTTTATATCAGAAGACAAGCGAAACGGACAAACCTACTATACTGCAGACAAGTTCCGCCTTAAGGACATAACCTTTACCTCTCCTGAACTGATTTCTCTTTCTTTTATGCTGGAGTTACTTAAGCCATATCAATATATGACCATGGGCAGGACAGCAAATGAATTAATACATAGGCTCTTGGACAATACTACTAATCTTAATAGAGAATTTATTAAACACTTCACAGGACTTGTTAATATTAATACCAATGATTATATTACAGATAGCTTAAATCCAGAAATAGAGAAAAAACTTCATGATGCCATACAAAATAAGGTGAAAGCCAAGATTATTTATCGTAGCTTCGGTAGTGATGAAGATACAATCCGTGTTATTCACCCCTTCGAGTTTTCTATTAACGACGGAGCCCTATGCGTAGTGGCATATTGTGAGCTTCGTAATGATATAAGAGATTTTAGAGTTTCTAGAATTCGGGCATTGACACTACTAGAAGATCATTTTGAGATTCCTGAGAATTATTATAATAGTAATAATAGAAGAAAATTCATTCATCTCTCTGGAGGTGAAATGGAGCAAATTATTATTTCCTTTAATAAAAAGACTTCAAAATATATAATGGAATACGAATCAGACCTGGCTGATGAAATTGTCCAGACAGATGATGGTATTACCTTTATAAGAAATACTGCCGTAACTGATGAATTAATAAGGTGGATACTTCAGTTTGGTTCTGGTGCCAAAGTATTGAACCCCTCCCACCTTAAGGAAAAGGTTAAGCAGGAGTTAGAAAGCAGTCTTAAGCTATACTAAACAGATAAAAAATAAAGATTTTTGTTGACATTATATGCCTATGTGTATATACTGATATAAAATATTTAATAAAAAACCATAAACCGTTGAGTAAGAATAGTATATATTATGATTTATTTACAGAGAGTTGCAGTAGGTGGAATTGCAGCAATAAATGTAGTATTGAATGGACTTACGAGGGCAGAAAGAAAATCAGTAGCATGCTGATGAGTAATGTCTGACGGAATCTCCATCCGTTACCAAGGGAGCATGTATGTTAGTACATGGAAGGAGTGGGTGCATTTGCACCAAACCGGGTGGTACCGCAGAAGCTAAATTTAGCCTTTGTCCCAGTAATGACTGGAACAGGGCTTTTTTTATACCAAAAAATATATATGAAAAGGAGAATTATTATGGCGAAAAAAATTCCACACAGATTATACCTAACAGAAGAACAAATGCCAAAGCAATGGTATAATTTACGGGCTGATATGAAAGAAAAGCCTGAACCCCTTCTTAATCCCGGTACATTAAAACCACTGGAAGCAGAAGAACTCTATCCCATATTTTGCGAAGAACTGGTCAAACAGGAACTTGATGATACTACCAGGTATTTTGATATACCAGAAGAAATCCTTGATTTCTATAAGATGTATCGGCCTTCACCGCTAATCCGTGCTTATAATTTGGAAAAAGCCTTAAAGACACCAGCAAAGATTTATTATAAGTTTGAAGGTAACAACACTTCCGGTAGTCACAAACTAAATTCAGCAATTGCTCAAGCTTATTATGCTAAGAAGCAAGGACTTGCAGGTCTTACCACTGAAACTGGTGCAGGTCAATGGGGAACTGCCCTGGCAGAGGCATGTGCTTTTTATAAATTGCCCTTAACAGTCTATATGGTAAAGGTATCTTATGAACAAAAACCTTTTCGCAAGACTGTCATGGAAACCTTTGATGCCAAAGTTGTCCCCAGCCCAAGCACGACGACAAAGGTGGGCAGGGCTATTCTTAAGGATAAACCCGATACCAGCGGTAGCTTAGGATGTGCTATATCAGAAGCAGTGGAGGCAGCAACATCTAACCCCGGATACCGTTATGTACTTGGCTCAGTTCTTAATCAGGTTGTCCTTCACCAATCCATAATCGGACTGGAAAGCAAAATAGCAATGGAAATCCTAGATGAATATCCTGATATCGTAATTGGATGTGCAGGTGGTGGCTCTAACCTTGGAGGACTTATTGCTCCATTTATGCAGGATAAACTGACTGGAAAAGCCTCCCCCAGAATTGTTGCCGTTGAACCAGCATCATGCCCTTCCCTAACACGGGGTAAGTATGCATATGATTTTTGTGATACAGGCAGGGTAACCCCTCTGGCAAAAATGTATACTCTAGGTTGCGACTTTATGCCATCTTCAAACCATGCAGGAGGTCTTAGATATCATGGCATGTCACCAATCCTATCAAAACTATACCATGATGGTTATATGGAGGCTGTATCCGTAGAACAGACCAAGGTATTTGAAGCTGCCGTAGAGTTTGCAAAACATGAAACCATTCTTCCAGCACCGGAATCTGCCCATGCTATCCGAGCTGCCATAGATGAAGCAATATTATGTCGTCAATCAGGTGAGGCTAAGACCATCTTATTCGGTCTTACAGGTACAGGATTCTTTGATATGACTGCTTATAACTCTTACCTAACAGGCACTATGACAGACTATATTCCAACAGATGAGGATTTACAGAAAGGGTTTGCAAAACTTCCAAAATTAGATTCCATTTGAAAGAGAGTCCCTCTTATATCAATCAATAAACAGGTATTATGTTGACAAATTGCCATAAAAAGGCTTAATATCATAATACCTGTTTAATTTTACTTATTTCCATATGTACAAGCCTGTGTTATAATATAGGCTAATGTAATTTTTTAGTTCTAAGGATGGAGGTACATCTATGAGTGAACGGACAGTCCATGAGGTCTTTGAAGAAAAGTTTGGCGAAATTGTAAATGCCGCAAGGAAGCAAAAAGGAATAATTGATGAGAATAAGGTAAATGCCCTTATTAATGAATTAAGCCTTGACAATAAGCAAATTGATAAGGTATATGAAAGACTGGAAGTTTATAATATTGTTGTACTAAATTCTCCTGACGATGATAGTCAACAAGACGATGAACTGCTGTTAGATAGTGTGGTCAAAGAAGACGCTAATCCATCCCAAGAAAAAACTCCTGTTATGTCTACTACTACTAAAATTGATGATCCTGTTCATTTGTATTTGAAGGAAATAGGCAATTACCCCCTGCTATCAATGGAGGATGAAGTAAAGCTTGCCAAGCTAATTGAAGAGGGAGACGAGTCTGCAAAGAAAACACTAGCTGAATCAAATCTCCGTCTAGTTGTAAGTATTGCCAAGCGTTATGTTGGTAGAGGTCTATCATTTTTAGATTTGATTCAAGAGGGCAACTTAGGTCTAATAAAGGCTGTGGAGAAGTTTGATTATACCAAAGGGTTCAAATTCAGTACTTATGCAACCTGGTGGATTAGGCAGGCAATAACAAGATCCATAGCAGATCAAAGCCGTACCATAAGAATCCCTGTACATATGTCCGAAATTATTAATAAGACATATCGGGCATCTAGAAACCTACTTCAAGAACTAGGTAGGGAACCTACTGAGCAGGAGTTATCTGACGAATTGGACATGCCTGTAGATAAGATACGGGAAATTCTAAAGATATCTTCAGTTCCTATTTCCCTGGATATACCTATAGGGGAAGAGGAAGACAGCCGGCTTGGTGATTTTATTCGAGATGATAATATAATTGGGCCCGAAGAAGCTGCTTCTTTTACTATGCTACGGGATGAAATACTTAAATTGCTAGATACATTGACTGAGCGGGAACAAAGAGTTTTAATCCTGCGGTTTGGGTTATTAGATGGAAGAACAAGAACCCTAGAGGAAGTAGGCAAAGAATTTAATGTTACCCGAGAAAGAATTCGCCAGATTGAAGCTAAAGCCCTAAGAAAGTTAAGACATCCTAGTCGTTCTAAGCACTTAAAAGGTTTCGAAACCCTTTAACAATATTACATACTATATAAGAAAGGACCCACCTTATGAAGAGAATCCTGTTAATGGTCTTTCGAAGCATATTTAACCTCCCATTCTGGCTAATAAGGATACATCAGCTTTGTGATGTACAAAAATATGATGCCCAAACAAGATATAGATTTTTACGTAAGATAATTTCTATTATTATTAAACGAGGAAGAATTAATATACATGTAACAGGTCTTGAGAACATTCCCCAAGAGAACGGGTATATTTTATTTCCTAATCACCAGGGATTATTTGATGCTCTGGCTATTATTGAAACCCATCAAAAACCCTTAGTTACTGTTATGAAAAAAGAAGTTAAAAATATCATAGTAATTAAACAAGTAATTACTATGTTACAGGCTGAGATTATAGACCGTGAAGATATCAGGCAGTCTATGGAGGTAATAATGAATATGACACACCGGGTTAATTCAGGTGAAAATTTTGTTATATTTGCAGAAGGAACTAGATCAAAGCAAGGCAATACCTTACTTGACTTTAAAGGTGGTAGCTTCAAAAGTGCTACTAAGGCCAAATGTCCCATTGTACCTGTAGCCTTAATAGACTCCTATAAGGCCTTTGATACCGGTGATGCAAAGAAGCTAACCGTACAAATACATTATTTAAAACCTCTTTATTATGATGATTACAAAGATATGAAATCTACTGAAATTGCTGAGACCGTGGCAGGCATGATTAAAGAGAAAATAAAGCTAGAAACTGCTGAACAATGTTAAAATTTGCTATTATATTTGGAATTTGATATAATAACAAATGTAACCGAAACAAAGATTTTAGAAGGTGAATTATGAAAACAAAGCGAACCCTATTATCTATAATAGTGTCATTATCTGTGTTTTGCCTTTCTATACTTATAGATTTTAGTACTCATTTTATCACTCCATCTGTAACGGTGGATAATATAGATTTACAAGGATCTGATAATTCAAGCTTGAAGGTCTATTCAGATCAATATGATATAGTTGCCTCCAACAAAGATAGGCTGTATCAACAAGATACTGACCTTCAAGACCCTGTTGTGTCTGAAGATGATTCTAAAGTAGAGCTAGAAGCAAATTCTCAAGGGGAAGTAGATGGGAAGATTAAATCAGGGCAGGATGCTGAGACTGATGCAGAGCTAGACGCAAGTTCTCAGGGGGAAGTAGATGGGAAGATTAAATCAGGGCAGGATGCTGAGACTGATACAGAGCAGGAAGAAGGGTTTGTTGCAGAGTCGGAATCGCAGCCGGAAGAAGGGCTTGAGTCTGATCTTCCACTTGAGTCTCAACCTGAAGTAGTTGAATCCTTATATGCTGATATTGGTATTTCTATTGCAAATTCTTATGTCAACATTAGGGAAAACCCCACTACAGATAGTAACATTGTTGGAAAGCTCTACAAAAATGCAGCTGCGAAGATATTAGATTCAATTGATGACTGGTATTACATTGAATCTGGCAGTGTTAAGGGCTATTTAAAAGCAGAATACTTAAAAACAGGGATCCCTGATGAAGAGTTAGTTAGAACCTATGGTATACTAAGAATCTCTGTTAAGGCTGATGGCTTAAATGTAAGAAAAGAGCCCCTTATTGAATCTCAAAAGCTGACAGTAATATATCAAAACGAATGTTATCCTGTTATAGAACTTTTAGATGAATGGGTAAAGATAAATATAGTTGATGATAATGTAATAGGTTATGTCACTAAAGAATATGTAGAATTATTAGTTGACTTTGAGAAAGCAATATCTAAAAAAGAAGAAGAAGAACTTATTAGATTACAAGAAGAAGAAAAAGAAAGACAAAGAAAAATACAAGAAGAAGAAAGAATAAAAAAAGAAACAGAAATCAAATATAGGGATAAAGTAGATTATACCCCAGAGGAGTTTAAGCTCTTAGCCTGTTTGGTCCATGCAGAAGCTGGTAACCAAAGCTATGAAGGAAAGCTTGCAGTAGCCAATGTAGTCTTAAATAGGATGAAATCCAAAAAATATCCCAATACTATAGAGGCGGTAATATATCAACCAGGTCAGTTTTCTGTAGCTAAAAGTGGCTCCTTGGATAAACAACTTAAGAATTATGAAAATTACTCCTCCAAATCCCAGCAACTTACTCTTAAGGCTACAAAAGCAGCACTTTCAGGGGAAAATAACATCGGTAATCGTTTATATTTTCATGCCTATAAAGCGGCTGTAAAAAAAGGTTACGATAAAAAGAAAAATGCAGTAAAATTAGAGGATCACGTATTCTGGTAAATCATAAATTAAATAAAAATAAGGGCTGTTTCAATGTTTGCTAACTTTGAAACAGCCTTGTTTTAATCATTTACTTGGACTTGCCTATGGAGGGCTTAATATAATCTATACTGCTTAGGAATGCCATTCTCATATTTTAGATTAGTTTCTCCGAGAATTAAAGGCTTAAGGTAAGCCATCATCTCATCAGTAACATCATTACCTTCTGGTGTAATCCAACCCATAGGCACTACTTTCTCATGGTTTGCCACTTCGCTAACAGGTACCAGTATAAATTCCACACGATAAGGGTCATTGCTAAGTCTCTTTATAGCTGACATCTTAGCAGTCTCACCATTTACTGCACCGTTAAATGCTTTCTGACCAAGCATAAGTGATTCCATAATATCAGTCTCGCTAGCAATATGGGCAGCAGACCTCTGCATAAGGTTTAGTTCTACTGCACGAACCTTGCAGCCTATCTTATCACGTACAAGTTGCTCAAGAGCCCTGGCTGCACCTGCAATGTATTTGTGGCCAAAGTTATCTACTGCACCACTTGATGTCTGATCTGATACATATGCACCGGTACTATCCTTGATACCTTCACTGATAGCAACCAAAACCCCAGGCTTCTTAGCAAGCATATCCTTAACATCCTGAATAAATCTGTCATTATCAAAGTCTTTCTCACATAGATAAATCAAATCTGCACCTGATCCGCCATTAACCCTTGCTAGCGCAGCTGCAGCTGTAAGCCAACCAGCGTTTCTACCCATGATTTCAACAATAGTTACTGCAGGTACATCATATACATTGATATCTCTTTCTAATTCAGATATCGTAGTTGCAATATATTTTGCTGCAGAACCAAATCCGGGGCAATGATCAGTTAAGTTAAGGTCATTATCAACTGTCTTAGGAGCACCCATTATATAATAGTCTAGGTTGTTCACTTTGCAGTATTCTGAAAGCTTATCAACCGTATCCATAGAGTCATTACCGCCAATATAGATAAAATACTTAATATCATGCTTTTTAAATGTATCGATTATCTTCTTATAGGTTTCCTCATCTTCTCTCCAATCCTTCATCTTAAATCTACAGGATCCCAATGCTGAAGATGGAGTATAAGTTAATGTATCTAAGGCTTGTGTGTCCCTAACAAGCTCATTTAGATCCAAAAGGTTATCGTTGATTGCACCTTCTATACCATTCTTAGCACCAAATACCTTATCCACTTTTCCACTGGCACGGACTCCTTGTAAAACACCAACAAGGGTAGCATTTATAGCAACTGTCGGTCCTCCAGATTGTGCTACTAATAAATTATTCATAATAGTCCTCCTTATACAATGGTTCACTTACTAAACTATTTCACAACCAATTTTAACATGGTGTAATATTAGCGTCAAGGTAATAAAATTTTTGATTAATTACCACACTCTATACTTATTTCATTAAATTTATCTAGTATACTGTCCACCTTAAGGGCTTGTTTTTCATCACCGGATTTATCTATAACAATATCCCCCTGATGCATCATTAGGAGACGATTGCCATATTCAACAGCATAACGAAGATTATGGGTAACCATAATTGTTGTCAGCTTCTTTTCCTTAACTATAGCCTCTGTAAGCTCCATAATTAATTCCGCTGTTTTTGGATCTAGGGCAGCAGTATGTTCGTCTAGTATTAGAAACTCAATAGGTGTCATAGTTGCCATAACCATAGCCACAGCCTGTCTTTGGCCACCGGATAAGGTGCCTACTGTGACATCCATTTTATCTTCCAGACCTAGACCAAGTTTACTGAGGGCTTCTTTATAACCATCTACTCTTTTTCTATCTGTACCCCGCCTTAAGTTAAATGCCTTCCCCTTATTATCTGCCAAAGACATATTTTCCAATATAGTCATATTGGGGCATGTGCCCATGGCGGGATTTTGATATACCCTACCAATTCTCATCTGCCTTTTATATTCAGGCATCTTTGTTATGTCAGTTCCGTTTATTTCAATTGCTCCATTATCTATAGGAATACTGCCACAGATAATATTAAGCATAGAGGTTTTACCTGAGCCATTACTGCCTACAACTGATACAAATTCCCCTTCATCCACATCGAGATTGAATCCATTAAATAGGCATATTTCATTAACAGTTCCTGGATTATAATACTTATTAATATCAATCAACCTAAGCATGGGCTTTCACTCTCCTCTTTTTCTCATTACTGGTAATAAGAATTACCAAGAACAACAAGGCAGTTATCAACTTTTGATCCTGTGCTTCAAGTCCAAGGGCTATGGCTACAGCCACACATGCCTTATATAGGATTGAACCAATTATTACAGTTGTAGTTGCCTTTAATAAAGTAACCTTGCGTAGTAAATTAGTTCCTATAATCACACTGGCTACCCCAGCAACTAGAGCTCCTGTTCCGATAGTAATATCAAAATAACCATTTTTTTGAGCAAATATGCCTCCTGACATGGCAACAAATGCATTAGCTATGGAAAGTCCAATTATTTTCATTGTGCCCTTGTCCTTAGCCAATGATGTCACTACTGTTTCATTATCACCAACTGCCCTTAATAAATATCCGGATTTTGTCTTAAGATACAAGTCTAGGAGAATTTTCATTATGATCATTATTACAAAAAGGACAGTTACCACTATATAAGGTCGAAATATATTAGGTATTATACGGTCTATAATATTATTTTCAAAGATAGAATCTTTTGTGAAGATGGGTACATTGGCACTTCCGGCAATTCTTAAATTAATCGAATATAGGCCTGTCATCATAATAATACCTGATAGCATATCTCTAACCTTGAACCTCACATGGATTATACCTGTTATTATCCCTGCTAGTGCACCAACGAGAAAGGAAGCTAACAATGTTATTAGTGGATTGACGCCAGCAGTAATAAGTGTGACTGTTACAGCACCTCCTAAGGGAAATGTTCCATCTACCGACAAATCAGGAAAATCCAATATTTTATAAGTTATGTATACTCCGAGAGCTAGGATACCATAGGCAAACCCTTCCTCCAGTATACCAATAATTGTTGTTAGCATTTCCTTCCTCCTTAAAATTAATACATTTTTATAATACCTTTAAAGATATATTTAAAAGTTTATAATTCTTCTTAAGACAATTTTGTCCTATATAATATTTTTTATTATTCTGTAATGGTATCGAACATTTCTTTGCCATTTGATACTAATTCCTCAGGCAGTGTAATTCCAAGATTATCAGCCACAGCAGTGTTCCCATAGAAGGCAAATTCCTCAATAATCTCAAAATTAATCTCCCCAGCTTCCTTTTCGCCACTTAATACTTGGGCAGCCATCTTTCCTGTCTGCTTCCCCAGATCAAAATAATCTAATCCCATAGATGCCAAGCATCCAATCTTAACCTGCTCAACCTCACTTCCAAACACTGGTATATTCTTTTTAGAAGCCTTATCAAGAATTGTAGGCAAGGCACTTACTACGGTGTTGTCTGTAAGATTATTAATGCAATCAACCTTTTCTAAAAGATTATCTGCTGCCAAGGAGATATCTGCAGTTGTTGATATACCACTTTCAACTATTTCAAAACCATATTGGGGAGCAACTGCCTTGTATTCCTCTATGGCAGACAGGGAATTAACTTCACTGGTGCTATACATAATGCCGATTTTCTTGGCATCGGGTAATATCTGTCTAATCATTTCTAATTGCTTCTCAACTGGTAACTTGTCACTGGTTCCAGTGATGTTACCGTTAGGAGAACCGTCTTCCTTGGCAAGCTCTGCCTTTATAGGATCAGTAACTGCTGTATAGATAACAGGTATCTCTGTGTTCTTAGTTGCTCCAAAGGCACTCTGTGCCATAGGTGTTGCAATAGCACCGATTAAATCTACTTTTTTAGCTATGAAATTCTTCGAAATCTGGGATGCTGTATTAGCATCTGCCTGAGCATTTTCATAATAAACCTTAAGGTTTTCACCTTCTATATAACCTGCTTCTGCTAGCCCAGCAACAAATCCTTCTCTACAGTTATCTAAGGAACCATGCTGTGCAAACTGTCCTATTCCTATAACAAAGACTCCTTCTTTCTTAGAAGAACAGCCTGTTATAAATGCCATAAGTAAAATTGTTATCAAAATAACTGATATTATCTTCTTTTTCATTCTTTTCCCTCCTAATTTCTTGGCCTTCTTCGGCTCTGAATTCTAGGTAATAATTAGGCCTCTTATAAGTTTTTTCATGGGGTACCGCCTTCTTATGGTTTTATTGATTACTAGACCGTGTTTCGCTTTTATCAAATAAAAAAGCCCCAAGTATTAAAATACTTGAGACGAATATTATCCGCGGTACCACTCAATTTGACAAATGAAGATAACTTCATTGTCCACCTCGATCATATACATATTATATATGCCATCCATATAACGGTAATGGTGTCCGTCAACGCCTACTCTTAGTTCGGGTTGCCCTCAAAAGCCCATTCAGCTAAAGACTCAATATCGCATTCTCACCAGCCGCGACTCTCTGAAATATCGTACTAAAGCCTACTCCTCTTTCTCATAGGTTTCTTCTATATTGTGAATATAATATAATACGAAGGTATGTAATTGTCAAGAATTATTTTTATATGATTAAGGAATTATTTTCATATGATTATAATAATGGTTATAGAAATCTTATTTTTGCTTTATAAAAATGTAATGATTATCGATAAGGCAAAAATTTTTGGAATCTTCTACAAAACATATATAAATTACTACATGTTTTTTATAAAGATTATATGATAATATGATTTAAGATGGCTTAGCTACAGATAACAATTAAAATTATACATAGAAAGGGGCAATATAATGTTTAAGCAATATCATGAAGACTTGGAGAATATTCAGGTCAATACAGAAAAAGACAGATCTTATTATATCCCATACAGTAGTGAAGAAAAAGAACAGGCACTTAAGGGCCAAGACAGTTCAAGGCTTCACATGCTTTCTG
>JAAYRE010000185.1 GCA_012518935.1 Clostridiales bacterium | reverse complement strand
TCACATATGGTAAGATCCATATCAGGACAATGCTTCAGTACATAAGCTGTTGAGAGATATCCTGGGTTTATAAGTATTATCTGTCCATCACGTAGGTGGGGCTTCATACGCTTAATAAGATTCTCGTGATAATTTGTTTGAATATATATTATTACAAGCTCACTATCACTAAGCATTGAAAGATCTCTGGTAACATGCTTTATTTTAGCAGTTCTATTTTTTTCATTTTCCGTAAGAACAACCTTACCACCATTTTCTACTAGATAATCAAAATTATCATCATTCATAGCATGGGATGTCTTAATTAGTGTAACATCGTGACCATACAAGCTTAGCTGTGCAGCTATTGCTGTCCCACCATTTCCTGCACCTAATATTGATATCTTCATTATACATTCTCCTTCCCTGATAAATAGCTGCTTGTTACAATTGCAGACACATTTGATTTATTAACAAATATATAATCCAACACAGACTCTGTAAGTTCCCCAAAAAGAGGTCCACAGCTAACTTGATTAAGTCCCGGTGCTCCGTTATATTCAATAAATACAGGCTCCTCTTCCTCATCAATAGAAAAATCCCAGCCTATAATTCTAAAATGGGGGATGTTTTTATGAGCTCTTCGAACGGATTCTATTATCTTGTCGTAAGCCGGGATTATTACATCCTTAAATATTACTCCACTCGGATGACTTGTTACCCACTTGGTTTCTCTATTAATTGCTTTTTCAGCTAGCCTTCCATCAGGTAGAATTGGACATGCAAGTCCACCAGCTGATACATTATCAAGCCTTGATCCACCTACACCCATACGTAAAATAGATGAAGATATATGAACTTCCCCTTGGAATAAAAATGATATTACTCTTATAGTATTTAATGATTTGGGATGTATAGATTCTAGGATTATATGCTGAGTCGCAATTTCTTGAACGATATAATCTGTTCCATAAGAATTCATTAATTTAATATAATCTATTTCATGATCTTCTTCTTTGTTATAAAAATAAATATCTACGCCTTCACCGCTATATATAGCAGGCTTAATTACAAAGCTGCTTTCAGATTCCAGAATTATTTTTGCTTGATTAGAATTAATGATATTGCCTGAACCATCATAAAAACAGTGGTTGCTATTTCTTAAAATAGTTCTAGGTTGTCTTAAATATGGAAACAATTGATTATAAAAACATTTATCCGTATAAGCATGACGAAAACTACTTCTGTTTAACGTTGGGTATATTTTTCTCCAATATAGATCTTCCGGTATGTATCGAGGGTCATATTCACCGTCTTTGTAACAATATAGGTCATACCACATTTTATCGGGCTTAATACCATATTGTTTCCAGAATGATAGCACCTCAGAATTATATTGGTTATTACTTCCTTTGTAACCACCTTTTATGTTTGATAGCCCCCGCTTGCAGCTTTTCCTTGCACTTCGTGCCTCTGCCATTAGATCCACCTTCTGATATATACTCCGGCAAATCCTTTCCCATCTCCCACCCTTATTTATGTTTAAATACATGTTATCCTCCACATTACAATCATCCTTTCTATATTTTGTTTTCGTTTGCCATTATATTACAGCAATGCCCTTGAAAAAGATAGGCAAATCTATTTGTATTATAACACAATTTCAGAAATATTTCAGTATATATCAGCTAAAATATTTAATTTATCTGATATTCTTTCTACTTGTTTCTCTCATTTTTGCAACTATATACAATTGTTCGACATAAAGGTGTAATATATGCAACATAAACAAAATTCTGTCATCCCTCATCATATTTAAACATCATATCAAAGGCAACTTTATTAGCTACATATATAAAAGGGCTGTCCCATATGTAATTAAGGCCAGTAACATATGGGACAGCCCCTCGTATCTTATTCAATTTGTATATTACATTAGTAGTAATAGGCTTGATGCCATTATGCCCATTCCTGCTATTAGGCCATATATAGATAAATGATGCTCTCCATATTCTCTTGCAGAAGGCAACAATTCATCTAGGCTTACATAAACCATAATTCCAGCCACTGCTGCAAAGACTATTCCAAAGGCAATATCATTAAGGAAGGGACGTAGTAATAGATATCCTGCCATGGCACCTAAGGGTTCTGCAAGCCCTGAAAATAAGGATAATCCAAAGGCCTTTTTCCTGCTTCCAGTGGCATAAAACACAGGTACTGCCACTGATATACCTTCTGGTATATTGTGGATTGCTATGGCTATAGCTATAGGAACACCTACACTGGGGTCTTTAATGGCAGCCATAAAAGTAGCTATTCCTTCTGGAAAGTTATGAATTGCAATAGCAAATGCTGTAAACATGCCCATTCTCATTAGGTTTCTTTTGTGATGTTCACTCTTACCATCCATTTCTTCCACTGTATGTACTTCATGGGGGTTTTCTGTTTCTGGTATTACTTTATCTATGACAGCAATAATTAAGATTCCAAGAAAAAAAGCACCAACTGTAGCCCAGCTCCCTGCTTTTAGACCCAATTCTGAAACTAAAGCATTACGTGCTTCGGGAAACAATTCAACAAAAGAAACATAGATCATAACACCAGCTGAAAATCCTAGGGCAATAGATAAGAACTTAGTATTAGTCCTCTTAGTAAATAAAGAAAGAGCTCCACCTATACCTGTTGCCAGACCTGCAAAAAGTGTTAAAGAAAATGCGAATATAATTGTTGTAAACTCAAGATCCATATAAGCTACCTCCTCTGTAGTTCTACTGTAAGATTATTGAATATATATTATGATAAATTCCTTAAATTCATTATGACAAGTCATATTAAAACTTGTCATTAGTATAGCCTATGTTATTATTTTTGTCTAACAATATTAGGATCTATGATGGTATATTATCATTAAATTGTTAATATATAATTTATCTAATTTTGATGTAATTTTGTATTATTTGTCTTATTATGTCACAAATTAAAACTATTTCTCATAATATATATTATCCGAAGTCGGATTTCTAAAAAGGATAATAAATATTATAGGAGGTATAAGATGTCATTTTTAAGTAATGGTAATAATTTTAACAACACTTGTTGCAATAACAAACTTGCTAGGCATATTTGCCATTTTATTGGTAAGCCCGTAACAATTTTTACAACCAGTGGCGGAATATCAGAAAGTGGTTTTACTGGAGTAGTATTATCTGTGAATTCTTGCTTTGTAAGATTAATTACAGATCAAGGTTCACCCCCATCTGTTTCTTTTGCTGATACTGCGGGCGGAGACCTTGATGGCAGAGGTAAATACTTCGGTAGTGAAGGGCCTGCTTTTGCCGGAAAACGACCTGATCATTGTCAAAAGCTAGGCTCTGTATGTGACATACCAATCGAAAACATTGCAGCATTCTGCCATAATGCAGTATAGTCAATTTTAGACTATACACAATGATATGAGTAATCTATAAGAGATTGTTAGCTGGTTTGTTTTACCGGTTAAAAATCTCTGATTATATAAGCCTTTTTACTAAAAAACCTTAAATAATCTATTAATACCTTCAGGGGCAATATCAGGATCAACTCCTGAATAGTTTATAACCAGAGTATGGTCTTTTACTTTGGATTTATCAATATAATATTGACTCAAACAAGATATATTAACACCCTCCTGTGCAGCTCTTTTAACAAGTTCTTCATCTGAACATCTCGTATCTACCCATAGAAGAAAGTGTAGGCCTGCATTTTCCTCCATTATACGGCACCTTTTTTCTTGCTCACGATTATTAATATACTCAATTAATATATCTCTGACCTTCCTATAGTAATTACGCATTCTGTTGATGTGTTTTTCAAAATAACCCTCCTCTATAAATTTAGCTAATGTATATTGCTCAAAATTAGACACTGTACAAGCATAAAAACTAAGTTCTTTATTATATTTTACAATCAAAGATTTCGGCAATACCATATAACTTATCCGTATGGTAGATGTTAAACTTTTTGAAAATGTATTAATATATATAACCTTATCTGAAACATCTATACTTTGTAAGGCTGGTATAGGCTTACCCAATAGTCGAAATTCACTGTCGTAATCATCTTCTATAATATATCTTTCCTTTGATTGTGATGCCCAAGTTAAAATCTCATGTCTTCTATTTATTGGAGTAACTATTCCCGTGGGAAAATGATGAGAAGGGGTAATGTGTAGAACATCAGCTTGAGACTGCTCTAGAGCTTCTACATTTATACCATTTTCGTCTAAAGGAATATGAACACAATCAACATTGTTTGCCTTATAGATACGTGCAATCTTCTGATATCCTGGGTCTTCCACTGCATATATACTATTATGACCAAGTAACTGTATAATGAGGCCGTAGAGGTATTCTGTTCCAGCTCCCACTACTATTTGCTCAGGCTCTACATCAATACCCCTAAACTGATATAGATAATTTACTATTGCACATCTTAAGGGATATATACCGAAGGAAGGGGATTTAATCATTAGACTATCCTTATCATTGGCCATGGTTTCACGCAGAAGCTTTGCCCATGATGAAAAGGGAAAATTATCAGTAGCTGTATTATTACTAACAAAATCAATAAAATAAGATTCCAATTGGTCTGCCATATTAATATCTCTTTTATGCACATCCTGGTTATCTATGGTTTTCTCATTTTTAAAATTATAATTATGGCCATCTGCATAAATATCACTGACATAAAAACCACTTCTAGGTATTGAGTATATATATCCCTCTGCCATTAGCTGACTGTAAGCATTCTCCACTGTAATTGTACTAATATTTAGATGCTTTGCTAAGGCCCTTTTTGAGGGCAACTTTTCATTGGATTTTAATTTGTGGCTATTTATATCATTCTTTATTTGTCTATATAGATATTCATATAGGGACTCATTTCCCCTATGTTCAAATGAGTAGGTTAACATAAGCTCTCCAATCTGACCTTATTAATTTTCATCATTTTGAGTATTTCTTTATGGTCATATTCTAGTATAATAGCTAAAAGATTATTTGTAAAGGAGTAAGCAAATGAAAAGAATACTAACTGTACAAGACATTTCATGCGTAGGCAAATGCTCTCTTACCGTTGCCCTACCAATAATCTCTGCTTTAGGGGTTGAAACTGCTATTATTCCAACTGCAGTACTGTCAACTCATACTATGTTTAAGAATTTTACCTTTAAAGATTTAACCGATGAAATTCTACCCATAACCAAGCACTGGAAAGAAGAAAATATTGGCTTTGATAGTATTTATACAGGTTATTTGGGTTCTGATGAGCAGATTGATATTATGGCTAAGCTCTTTGATGAGTTTAAGACTGATGATAACCTTATAATTGTTGATCCTGTTATGGCTGACAATGGTAAACTTTATCCCGCCTTTGACATGGCCTTTGCTAAAAAGATGGCTACCCTATGTGCCAAGGCTGATATAATAATACCTAATATTACTGAGGCTTCTTTTATGACAGGTATGGAATATAAGACCTCCTATGATGAGGCCTATATTAGGGAAATGATAAATAGGCTTGCCGAACTTGGTGCAAAAACTGTTATTCTTACTGGGGTAACCTATGATGAAGGTTCCATAGGTGTTATGGGCTATGATAGAGAAAGTGACGAATCTTATTATTACAAACATGATAAAGTCAATGCTTCTTATCATGGAACTGGTGATATTTTCTCATCTACATTAGTAGGCGGACTAGCCAACGATCTTACTTGGAAAGAAGCTATTCCCATTGCAGCTGATTATACTGCAAAGTGCATCCAGCTAACAGTTGATGATAAAGATGGCCGTTTTTATGGTGTCAATTTTGAAGAAGCCATCCCCTATCTATTAAAAAGAGTTGGAAAATAATATATAAATATAAGAGGCACACGGTACATCTGCTCCCAGAGCAATCATATACCAGTGTGCCGCCTTTTATATTAAAACCTTTTATTATGTTAGTTTTGTTACTACTACTTTAGCGATGAAGAGTTCATTATGATTTCTTTACCGAAGTTATTAAATTTTCAAATGATTCTTCAAATCTTTCATCATCCTCATTTGTCCGCTTCTTTGGTCCCTTAATATGATTTTTTCCTGATGATTGCCTTAACTTTTTTGATACATGTCTTTGCATAAGCATACCATCAATATTGTTATCGGTATACCATTTACCGGACTGATGAATAGCAAATGCTCCCTTACCAAGAGCCATGGCTGCTACTCCATAATCTTGGGTTACTACTATATCTCCTTTTTGACATAAGTTCACCAAGGCAAAATCCACAGCATCTACCCCTGCTCCAATTATCTTAACTTCACTGTATTCCGAATATATAACATGATTGGTATCACATAGAAGGGATACCGGTAAGTCATATTTTTTTGCTATTTTTTCGACTATTCCTACTACTGGGCAGGCGTCTGCATCCACATATATTCTCATAAATCCCATCCTCTTTTACAAGCAAGTTATAGTTCCATACTGTGATCGCACCTAAGACAGCCTGTTAGATGGGGCTGTTGTAAAACAGCCCCGATAGTCCTTCTTTAATAATGATTATTATACTTTTGTTATATTACTTACCAACATAGTATGTTTCTGTTGGTCCAAGATAACTTTCAGCAGGTTTTTTACCCTCTGGGTGAATAACTATCTTCTCCAATACGAATCCTGGACTTACTGCATAGATTCGCAGTGTATTAATACCTTTCTTGCATTGTATTGTTGTAGAGCTTCTATGGATATTATTAAGTACTCTTTCATTCCATAAACCGCTACTACCTACAACATAACCTTCAGGAATAATATTAACAACATCAATATCGTCATCATTTGCCTGGATTCCATAGCACAATTTATTCTCCATACTTACTGGGTTAGATGGCTGTAAGTATAATTCTGCCACATATTGTCCTTCTTCTTTTACAACAAACTTATACTCAACATAAGGTGCATCCTTACCAGCAGTAAAATACTTTGTAGTTGGGAATACCTTAATGGCTGACAGGGTCTTACCGTAACCTTCTAAAACTTTAAAGCCTTGAGCTTCCCCATTATCATCCAGGGTATCCTTGGTAGTATAGTAATGCTCTGCTTCAATGGAAATATACCCATTAGTATCAATAAAGGTTTTTTCCTCTAAACCTGTTAAATCAGGTAGTCTTGCAGGTACCACTATAGTACATCTTCCTACAGGAGTCTTTATGGCAATTCTGCCCTCTTCCTCACCGTCCATAGCACTGCGGTCAATCTTAATAGTAATAACTTCTTCTGCTATTTCTTTACCATCTAAGCTTCCTTTCATCTTTGATAAGGATAGCCATTTGTTATCACAGGAAATCTCATAGTCGGCTTGCTTATCACTGATGCTAGATATTGTAAATGAAGCCTCTGTTACATCAGGCTGTAAAAATTCATTCAGATATAATGTATTCCTAAGCCAAGGTGAACCCTCAGTACGTTCTTCTGTTCCATCTATTGAGATTAAGAGTCTAGGCTTATTGGCAGGTAATACATTGCATAATACTGGATTCTGGCATTCATCTTCATTCCAGTGAACAAAACCTATATGTTCAGATAATCCTAAACCATACCATCTACCATTATCAATGCTATGATACTCATTAACCAACTCTTTGTCTCTCATAAAGCATTGTTTTATAAGCTCTGTCTGTTGATTTGCAACCATTTTACCTAACCGTGCATCATAATGATTCTTTCCTGCAAGCAAATGCATCTTCTGCAAGTTAAGATTACCTACAGCAGGATAATATACTTGTGCGAAGTATAGGGATAACTTGTCCGGTGATAGTTGCTCATATAATTCATCAGCCAGTCCTAGAAGATAATCTATTTGTTTTAATGTATTATCTGTTTCTTTATAATTTACTGGATGATATACCTTTGAATTCATATGCTCAGGTCTGCGATTATGAGCAATCTTTGTATATCCAGTTAAAATCTCAAATACTTTATGCTTTTGCTCATCATTTAAGATACCTGTAAAATGAAGGTCAATCCACTGTTTGGTATAATCATCAGTCGTATTAATTGCACCAGTACCCCATTTTTCAAAGTCATAAGCCAAATCCAAGAAGAAGGATAAGGGGAACTCCTGTGTACTAATATCACCTACGTTAACAATCCATAGATCACGTATCCCAAAATCATAGGCCATGGTCATTTGCTCCCAAACCTTGGGCAGATAAGAGCTATTAACCCATTCAAAAGAAATCGGTCCTCCATGATAATCAAAGTGATAATACATACCATAACCACCCTTATGATTACGCATTTCCTCTGTAGGCAGTGTTCGAAGGTTACCTTGATTATCATCGCAAAGCATGAGAATTACGTCCTCAAGTTCTTCACTATTTATTAAACCTGGTGTGTCTTTGTCACCATAAAAGAATGGTTCAACCTCTTTATATAAAGCTAACATTCTTGGTACTTCTGAAAGATTCTCATTGACATTTTCTTTAATTAACTGGTTCTGAGTACGCAGTACATCTCTAAGTAATTTGATATTATCAGCAAGTGTAGCCTGCTGGCCCATAATAGCTGTATCAGCCTCACCACGCATACCAACTGTAATAACATTTTCAAATTTACCATTACGCTTTAGACCGTCTTCCCAGAATCTTGTAATACCTTCTCTATTGGTTATGAAGTTCCAAGCATCACCATAGATTGAATCTTTACCACGGACATATTTATATTCTTCCCCATTACGACAACATGGCTCGTGATGGGAGGCACCCATAACAACTCCTAATTCGTCTGCCAGTTCTGCATTGGCAAGGCCTGGACCGTCTAAACTAAACTGAGCTGACCACATGGCTGGCCACATATAATTGCCTTTTAATCTTAAGAGCAATTCAAATACATACTCATACATCTTTGCATTAAAGCCACCAAATCTAGCATTAGTCCAAGTTCCAAAAGCAGGCCATTCATCATTGATAAAAAATCCTCTATAACGAACTGAAGGCTCCTTTGATATATATAATAGATCCTCATCAAAAGATACTGAATCTTTGTGCTGTGGTTTAATATCGCACCAATTCACTAAGGGAGATACTCCAAGCCTTTCTGAAAGGTGAAAAAGTCCATATATAGTTCCACGCTTATCACTACCTGCGATCACTAGGGCAGAATCCACACCTTCCAAGGGATTACTAACTACTTGGAATAAATAAACTTCACGTTTACCTCTTACTTTTGATAAATCAATAAACTTTTTTTCCTCAAGTTCATCAAGTATGGGGCTACGGTCAACTGTTCCGTAAATAACAGCATTTTTTCCAAGATTCTTTCTTTCATTAGTTGCATTTGGTGCATATCCAAAAACCAACTCAACATCATGCATTACTTTTGAGGCAATCTTATTAACGCCTGAGAAGGCCTCATCTTCACGGTAAAAAAAGG
>JAAYRE010000184.1 GCA_012518935.1 Clostridiales bacterium | reverse complement strand
ATAGTTAATTAAATGAATATATTATATATGTCTTACGCAAATATAAAATAATTTATCTCAGAATAAGACATGAATTAGTATAGCATGGTTAGGGGTCAGATTCAAGGATTCAAGATGACCCCAGGTATTTTTACTTTGACATCTAGTATTGAATACTATATAATAATTAAGAGGTGATTGGGATGGACAAATCGAAAGAAGAGTATATCTCAGGTTTGATTAATAACCTGAAAAATGTAAAGTATATTGTACCGGATGATATACCAAATATCGATTTATATATGGATCAAGTTACAACATTTATGGATGAGCATCTTAAATCCTCAAAAAGATATAAGGAGGATAAACTCCTTACTAAAACAATGATAAATAATTATACTAAGAACCAATTGCTTCCTCCACCTTATAAGAAAAAGTATACCAAGGAGCATATGTACCTTCTTATATTTATTTATTATTTTAAGAATATTCTATCCATCAGTGATATTCATAGTATCTTTGATCCCTTAACTCAGAGGTTTTATGGTGGTAAATCTGATATTGGGTTAGAGGAAATATATAAAGAAATCTTCCGTTTGGAAGAAGAACAGACGGATGCCCTAGTTAAGGATATGATACGTAAGATGACTAAAGCAAAGGAATCATTTTCCTTTGTAGAAGGTGAGGAAGATAGAGATTTTCTTACTATGTTCTCTTTTATCTGTATCCTATGCTTTGATGTCTATATGAGAAAGCATATAATAGAGCAGATTATTGATAATTCCCTAAAGACTGAAGCTGATACCGTAGGTAAAGAGGCTGTCAATAATAAGGATAATAGTAAGGATAATAAAAAAGAAAAAAACAATGAGAAAACAAATAAACCAATATAAGCTAAGATTAATATATAAACCCATATCTAGGTAAGGATATGGGCTTTATAGATGGAAATATTATTTTGATGATTTTTTATTCTGCATACGCTCAAAAACCATATCATAACCATCGTTTCCGTAGTTGAGGGAACGATTAACACGGCTTATGGTAGCAGTAGAAGCACCTGTTTTCTCGGCAATTTCAAGATAAGTTTTTTGATTACGAAGCATTCTTGCAACCTCAAATCTTTGAGACAAGGATAGCAACTCGTTTACAGTACAAATATCTTCGAAAAAGATATAACATTCCTCAGAATCCTTTAGGCTAAGAATGGCTTCAAATAAATGGTCAACAGCCGGTGTTCTGATGTTTTTACTCATCTTAGGACTCCTTCCTTTTATCCATTGTGTGCACATATTTCATATATTGTGCTCCACACAATATAATTTTAACATTACACAGTGGTAAAGTAAAGGGCTTTCTTTAAGCTATACTTCTCAAAGTTCTTTTGTTAAAAAATAAAATCAGAAAAATCTTGGGAAACTGGGAAATATGTGACATCTTCTACAGCCAGGGCGTCTACCATCTTTTCTAAATCTTTCATGTCTTCCTCCAAAACGACCGAAGTTATCATGTCGATCACGATCAAACCTACGATGCCTATCCCAATTGTCATGATTTCTAAAATTATTACAGCAACCCATATCATCAACTCCTTTTTATTATAGAATATGCAACAAGATGAACAATGGTGAATTATGTCATATAAGACAAGATAAAATCAATAAATATAATATAAAGAAAGATTATGACATTAGAGAACTGAAACCATCATATAATTAACATCGTCTTATAGATAGTTTGTTCATATAATATTGACATTCTTATATTTTGAGACTAGTATAAATTAATAGAAAAAGTTTATAATGGAAATATAAAAGTTGATTTATAGATTAGTATGGAGGCATCATGAGAGGAAGAAGTAGAAGTAGGAGAAGAAAAAGAAAAATACAGATTGCTATTATGATGTTAAGTCTTGTGTCATTGGGAATAGTTGTAGGATTATCATATATGGAAGCAAACCCTATGATTGCAAAGGCAGTGACAATTGAAGCAGGCACACCTACTGTGGACGTCAATAGATTTATGCTAAAGGATGCTAAAAGTGTAAGTTTTGTCACTGATATTAATAAGCTTGACTTAAATATGCCAGGGGTCTACGAAATACAAATCCAAGTTAATGGGCGAGTTCATGCTTCTAATCTTGAGATTGTGGATACGATAGCTCCTAGGGCTGATTCTGTTGAGGTTATTGCATTAAAAGATGAGAGGGTTAGAGCCTTAGATTTTGTAGATAATATTGTTGATGCTACTGATGTGAAGGTTTCATTTATAGATGAACCGGATACATCTACACCTGGGGAAAAGGTGGTTAAAATAGCTGTTGTGGATTCCGGTAAAAATCACATTGTAGTAGAGTCCAAGCTTACAGTATTAGATGTAAAAAGCTCTGTAAAGGTGGAAGCAGGTGGTGTTCTAGATGTTAAGCCAGCAGATTTTGTAGATAATAATAATATTGAAGTCAAAATCTTATCTGACATATCTGGGCTAGATATTAGTAAACCAACAGAACATCCTGTAAGTATAGAAGTAGATGGGAGAATTCTAAATTCCTATATACATGTAGTAGATACTACACCACCAACTGCAACCCCTGTAAATGTAGAAGTATGGCTAGGGGAATCCTTGCCTCCTTCTAGTTTTGTAAAGGATATTAAGGACATATCTCACACTGAGATATTCTTTGCCACTGAAACAAAGTTTGATGAGGTAGGAAGTCATGAGATTGGAATTATAATTGAAGATATTTATGGTAATAAAAGTGAGATAAAATCAATTCTTAAGGTTAAGGCTGATACAGAACCTCCGGTATTTTCCGGAATAGTAGACAAGACAGTAATTGAGGGTGAAACTATTTCCTATAAAAAGGGTGTCAGTGTCAGGGATAACAAGGACAAGGACGTAACATATCAAATCGATTCAAGTAAGGTTAATCTTAATAAAGTAGGTACTTATACAGTCACCTATACTGCTAAGGATTCTTCGGGAAACAAGGCAGTAAAGACAGCCACTATTACAGTAAGACCTTTTGTAGTAACAGAGGAAATGCTTTATGATAAAGTAGATCCTATTATAGCCAAGATTACTAAAGCAAATATGTCCAAAAGAGAAATAGCTTATGAGATATATAAATGGGTTAAAGCAAATGTGGGTTATACTGGTTCATCTAATAAGGATGACTGGAAGAAGGAAGCTTATAATGGTTTAGAAAAAGGCAGAGGAGACTGCTTTACTTTCTATGCCGTAGCAGAAGCACTACTTACCCGTGCAGGTATTGATAATATGAGGGTTACAAGAGTAGGTGGAAAAACACGTCATTATTGGAATCTTATTAACTGTGGTGACGGCTGGTATCATTTTGATACCTGTCCAAATAAGGATAAAATGGAAACCTTCATGCTTACAGACGCGGAAGTAGAAGCCTATACGAAAAAAAGAGGTAATAATTATTATAATTTTGATAAATCCCTATACCCTGCTACACCTGAAAAATAAAGTATAGGCTGAGTTAAAGCTAGGTTATAGCTGTGAGACAAATTTGCATGGCCGTGGATTGCATAAAGTTTGGGTCTAGGAGAAAGGTATGGTTGTATGTCAAAAACATTAGGAGTTATAGGTGGACTGGGACCTGGGGCAACTGCATATTTTTATGAACTGATAACACTTATGACTGATGCTCATAATGATCAAGAGCATGTTGATGTTGATATTATCAGCAAACCTTCTATTCCTGATAGGACGAATTACATTCTTGGAAGAAGTAAAGAAAGTCCACTAAAGCCTATGATTGAAGCAGGAAGAACGCTTGACTTATTAGGTGTTGATTATATAGCAATACCCTGTATCACAGCCCATTATTTTCATAAGGAGCTTTCAAGTAAAATAAAAGCTCCGATAATACATATTATCAAAGAAACAATCAAATGTCTAAAGAGTCATGGAGTGGAAAGTGCTGGTATTATGGCAACTGAAGGTACAATAGCCAGTAATCTTTTTCAAGATGAACTAATCCATAATGGCATAAGGCCAATTCTTCCTTCAAATCGGGAACAGGCACTGGTTACCAGCTTAATATTTGATAATATTAAGGCAGGAATAGCTTCTAATATGGAATATTTTCATGACGTTACAGAGGGGCTAAAAAAAGCAGGTGCTGATATCAATATTTTAGGTTGTACAGAGTTGTCCTTGATTAAGCGAAATGAAGATATTGGTTGTGGATTTATAGACTCAATGGAGGTATTGGCAAAGGTTAGCATCATCAACTGCCAAGGTTCTCTTAAGAAAGAATATACTAATTTGATAAGGTAATATATATATCCACCAATAGGAGATTAGGCCAATCTATTATATAAAATATTAAAATGGTTATAATCTTCAAATATAATAGGAAGGCTATGGAGACTATGCAGATTAATGTATTAGAGTATTTGGAAAATATCGTAATGAAAGTACCTGATAAAATAGCATATACAGATGAGTTATCTGAAGCTACTTTTCAGGAGGTATATGACAATTCAAGAAAAATAGGAACCTTTCTTGGGGAGCAAGGCCACTATAAGGAGCCAATTGTTGTGTTTATGGGAAAGCACCCCAGTACAATTATGACTTTTTATGGTGTGATATATTCAGGATGTTTTTATGTTCCCTTAGATGAGGAAATGCCAAGGCATAGAATTGAACTAATATTTGAGAGCCTTAAGCCTAAGGCAGTAATATGTGATAAGGATACCATTAAGCTTTTAGATTCCTATAATTATAAGGGTAGGGCATATCTATATGATGATATAATCAAATCTAAGGTTAATGATAGTATTCTTGCTAGTATTAGGGAGAAACAAATTGATACAGATCCTATCTATATAGTATTTACATCAGGCTCCACGGGGGTACCTAAGGGAGTAGTGGCCTGTCATAGATCCGTCATTGATTATATTGAAAATCTTTCTGAAGTCCTAAGAATCAATGAAAACACGGTATTTGGCAATCAAACTCCCCTATATGTGGATGCATGTCTTAAGGAGCTTTATCCCACCTTAAAATATGGTGCCACCACCCACATCATACCAAAGAGCTTGTTTATGTTTCCCTTAAAATTAGTCGAATATCTAAACGAGAAGAAGATAAATACCGTGTGCTGGGTTGTATCTGCTTTAACCATGATTTCAGCCTTTGGAACCTTTGAAAAAGCAGTACCAGAATACTTGGAAACCGTAGCCTTTGGTAGTGAAGTATTTCCCATAAAGCAGTTTAATCTTTGGAGAAAGTATCTTCCCCAGGCAAGGTTTATTAATCTATACGGACCTACTGAATGTACAGGAATGTCCTGCTATTATCAGGTGGATAGGGACTTTGAATTAGATGATGTGATTCCTATTGGTAGGCCATTTAAGAATACAGAGATTATTCTGCTTAATGATGAAGATGAAGAACCTATCATAGGGGATGTAGGGGAAATATGTATTCGAGGAACTTCTTTGACCTTGGGATATTACAATAACTTTGATAAGACTGATGAAGTCTTCGTTCAAAACCCCCTAAATAAGGTTTACCCTGAGCTTATATATCGTACAGGAGATTTGGGCAAATATAATGATAAGGGGGAGTTGGTATTTGTCTCTAGAAAGGACAACCAGATTAAGCATATGGGTCATCGTATTGAATTAGGGGAGATTGAGGTTGTGGCTAATATGCATCCAGATATAAAATATGCCGCCTGTATATTTGATAATATTAAGAAAAAGATTATACTATATTATGTAGGGGATATTACTAAGGCTGATATAGCGAGTTTTCTAAAGGAGAAGTTACCAAGGTATATGGTACCTAATATGATAGAAAACCTTGATAGTATGCCACTTACCCCAAATGGTAAAATTAACCGGGTCTTATTGAAGGAAAAATATTCCCGAGGCATATAAATTAATCCGTAAAGCTGGGCACACATTATGCCTAAAAAGTTTACAAATTGTAAACTATTTATGAAATAAAATATTATAAATAAGGAGAATAAGTTATGGATGAAATACTTGAAATATTAGAAGGTTTACACCCGGAAGTGGATTTTGAGACATGTACAAGCCTTATCGATGATAAGATCATTGATTCATTTGATATTGTAACACTTATATCAGATATTAGTGAGGAATTTGATATTACCATTCCGGTGGAAGAGATTATACCGGAGAATTTCAACTCCGCAAAGTCTATATATGCCTTAGTGGAGAGATTATTAGAGGATGAATAATAGGGGGCATTATGCTTTTTACGTCATATGAGTTTATCTTGTTTTTGGTTCTTGTATTTTTACTTTATTATTTAATACCTAAAAGATTTCAATGGATCCTGCTACTTATAGCCAGCTATGTATTTTATAGTTATACCGGGATAAGATATCTTGCTTATATTCTGCTAACCACTATATCCACATACTTAATTAGCAGATTAATTGGTGAGCTCTTTATAACTCAGGAAGTATATCTTAAAGAGAATAAGGCGGACTTGTCTAGGGAAGAGAGAAAATCATATAAAGCTAAGATAAAGAAAAAGCAAAGGAAACTTCTTGTGCTTTGTCTTTTATTTAATTTCGGTATACTGGCGGTGCTTAAGTATTCCGATTTTACTATTAATAACATTAATTCGGTACTGGATCTACTGAGGACTGGGAAGAATATTTCACCCCTGGGTTTTGTGGCCCCTTTAGGTATTTCCTTTTATACATTTCAGACAATGGGGTATATTATAGATGTGTATAGAGGGAAGCATCCTTATGAGAAAAACATATTTAAATTTGGCTTATTTGTATCCTTCTTTCCACAGCTTATTCAAGGCCCCATAAGTCGTTTTGATGATTTGAAGGACTCCTTATTTGCAGAACATTCTTTTGATACCAAGACCATATCCTTTGGACTTCAAAGAATATTATGGGGTTTTTTTAAAAAGCTTGTAATTGCGGACAGGCTTCTTCCAGCAGTTATAACAATTGTGGGTAATCCTGATAAATATCAGGGGGTATATGTATTGGTTGGAATGTTCTTCTATGCCATTGATTTATATGCTGACTTTACCGGAGGTATTGATATAACTATCGGTGTTGCTGAGGTTTTGGGTATAACTCTTAAGGAGAACTTCCTTAGGCCTTATTTCTCCAAGTCCATTACAGAGTACTGGAGAAGATGGCATATTACAATGGGTACCTGGTTTAAGGATTATATATTCTTTCCCATATCTGTTAGTAAATCCATGCTAAACCTATCAAAAAAATGTAGGAAAAGATTTGGTGATGCCATAGGTAAAAGAATACCCGTATATCTTGCTACAATTCTAGTATGGTTAACAACAGGTATCTGGCATGGAGCCGCCTGGAATTTCGTGGTTTGGGGACTTCTTAATTGTATTGTCATCCTTATTTCACAAGAGTGTATTCCCCTATATAACAGGTTCCATAGTCGATTTAAGGTTGGACATACCTTCTACTACCGTCTCTTTCAGGTGGTACGGACATTTTGGCTTATGAGCTTTATTCGAATCCTAGACTGCTATAGAGATGTAGGCACTACCTTTCGTATGTATGGTACCATATTTACAAGGTGGAATTGGAGGGACTTGTTCAATGGAAGCCTGTTAGAGCTGGGGCTTACCATGGCTGATTATATGGTGTTATTGTTTGCCGTCCTACTTATCCTATGGGTAAGCCTGGCCTCAAGGAGGGAAAGTTTTAGGGAACGGCTGGCATCATGGCCAATGGCTCTAAGATATATCTCGTATTTTGTACTTATAATATCCATCCTGATATTTGGTGCTTACGGAGTAGGATATGATTCAAGTCAATTTATATATAGTCAGTTCTAGATGTATAGTGCAAGGAAAGGTTGAAACCTAACATGAAGATTAAAAGTAAAAGAATTCTTATAAATATCTCGGCAGTAAGTTTAGCCCTGCTTGTGATTTTGTTTATACAAGAATTATTTATGCCTAAATATATGTCGGAAATCCCAGAGGGAAATCTGGTTGAGGAATATTATAAGGAAGAAAAGAAGCATGATGTGATATTTGTTGGTGACTGTGAAGTCTTTTCAAACATTTCCCCTATTACCTTATGGGAGGAGTATGGTATTACTAGCTACATAAGGGGCAGTGCTCAGCAACTTATCTGGCAGTCCTATTATTTGCTAGAAGAAACCTTAAAGTACGAAAAGCCCAAGGTAGTAGTATTTAATGTTCTATCCATGAAATACAATGAGCCCCAGAAGGAAGCATACAACAGGCTTACCCTGGATGGAATGAAGCTCTCCAAATATAAAATAAATGCTATCAAAGCCTCCATGATGGAAGATGAGGATTTGATTACTTATATTTTCCCCCTACTTAGATATCACTCAAGATGGAATGATATTGGCAGTGAGGATTTCAAATATATATTTAGCAAGGATAAGCAGTCCCATAATGGATATCTTATGAGAATAGATGTTAAGCCTGTGGGTTATATTCCTAAGGGCAGAGTTATGGCTGATTATAGCTTTGGTGACAACAGCTATTATTATCTAGAGAAAATGACTAAACTATGCAAGGATAATGATATTGAATTAATCCTAATAAAATCACCCAGTGTCTATCCATATTGGTATCCTCAGTGGAATCAGCAAATGGTGGAATTTGCTAAGGATAATAATTTAACTTATATTAATTTTCTGGATAAAGCTGAGGATGAGATAGGTATAGAGTATGATAAGGACACATTTGACGGTGGCCTTCACCTAAACCTATCGGGAGCTGAGAAATTCACAAGATATTTTGGTGAAATATTAAGTAATGATTTTGGGCTTCCTGATCACAGGAATGAGGAAGAATATAAGGAAATATGGCAGGATAAGGTGGAGTTTTATTATGCCATGAAGGAAGACCAGGAGCGGGAGCTGAAGGAGTATGGCTACCTAAAAAGTTACGGAGCAGTTGCTCAGTCCATAGAAGGTGATGATAAGAGTAATAATTGACATTTATAGATGTATGGAATAGAATATTTTCATATAGGGCAAGGTGTCAATATGGCCCTTGGCAGGTCAAAGGCTATGAGATTATATTATGAAAAAGCAAACAATTCATAGATTGGAGAAAGATCATGAGAAAAATATTTCTTTTCATATTGTTATCAATATTATTGATAGGCTGTGGTCCTAAAGAGGATCCCGATGTTAAGGATGATAAAGAGAATATATCCCAGGTAGAAGATAGTAATAATGATAATAATAAGACCGATGAGACAGAAAAAGAAGCTTCAGGATATTTCTTTGAGTATAATGGCACAAGTATATACATGAATACAGACGTGGTTCCAGTGATAGAAGCCTTAGGTGAAGCAAGAGATTATTTTGAAGCTGAAAGCTGTGCTTTTAAAGGACTTGATAAGGTCTATTCCTATCCTGGTATAGAGATTAGCACCTATCCCATGGATGGAAAGGACTATATATCCTCCCTTGACTTGGCAGATGATACTGTTAGTACCCCTGAGGGAATATACTTAGGTTCAACTGTGGATGACGTGATTGCGGCTTATGGAGAGGATTATCAAGAGTCTTTGGGCTCTTATACTTATACTAAGGATGACTCTAAACTTCAATTTATAACCATGGATGGTGAGGTAATTGGAATCACTTACTTTGCTATTGTGGAAGGATTAGAGTAGGGTAAGCTAAATGAATATGTAAGCAAATTTTCTTGTAGAGTACGGATAAACCGTGCTCTTTTTTTCTTTAAGGAAAGTTCTCCTAATTTCCAATTAAAGAAAAGATAGGTACAGTAGATAGAAAGTTTATAAATAATATGAAAAAATGCTCCTAATTTAATAAAAGCAGTTGACAGTTTTAAATTGATTTAGTATATTAATAAAGGCTGATGAAATTGATAATCATAATCAACAACTAGAGATGACTACATAAATATTTTTAAGGAGAGAATTTATGAAAAGAACTAAATTCATTAAACTAACAGTTATATTAGCTGCTTTTGCCTTAATGGTAACAGCATGCTCAAATTCTAATAATAAAGAAGTTGAATCCGATACTAATAAGCAAGTTAATGACTCTCTTGACTCTGAAGTTTCAACTGTCGAAATTACCGATATTCATGGAACTGTTGTTGTTCCTGTAAATCCAAAGAATGTAGTTGCTCTAGATAATAGAACCTTTGAAACTTTATCGGATTGGGGTATTGAATTAGCTGCTGTTCCTAAGGAGGTAATGCCAACAGATTCACCATATGTAAGTGATGAGGCAGTTCAGGATATTGGTAATCATCGTGAACCAAATCTTGAAATCATAGCTGCAGTAAATCCTGACCTCGTAATAGTTGGTCAAAGATTTGCTAGTTTTTATGATGATATAAAAGCATTAGTTCCTAATGCAGCTGTTATAGATTTGAACTTTGACGTTTCAGAAGAATCCGATACTCCTGGAGATAACTTAATCAATGGACTTAAGAATTCCACTATTGCTTTGGGACAAATATTTGATAAAAATGAAGAGGCTGAAAAATTAATAGCTGATTTTGACAAAGCTATAGAAGAGGCAAAGTCTGCTTATAATGGAAGTGATAAGGTTATGAGTGTGGTAGTGTCTGGTGGTAATATAGGTTTTTCAGCTCCTGGTACGGGACGGGTATGGGGGCCAATGTATGATATATTCGGCTGGGTTCCAGCATTAGAGATAGACAAGGCAACTTCAGACCATCAGGGAGATGATGTATCTGTTGAGGCTATTGCACAAAGCAATCCTGATTGGATCTTCGTATTAGATCGTGATGCCTCAGTATCTTCCACATCCAATGCAGTTCCCGCTCAGGATGTAATAGATAATTCACCAGCTCTTCAAAACGTAACTGCTGTGACTGAAGGAAATATAGTATATGCACCAAATGATACTTATACAAATGAATCCATACAAACATATTTGGAGTTGTTTGACAACCTGGCCAAGGCTTTAACCAAGTAGCATAAAGGAGTAATAATAAGTGCTTAAGAAAAGAAAAAGAATAAGCGGGGCTGAGACTTCTCAGCCCCAAACTTATAATCAAAATAGAATATGGACAAAACCTTTTATATTAGCAGTTATAGCTGTGTTTGCCTTAGGTCTTATATCACTGTTTACAGGGGTATATGATATATTTGGGCAAGCAGATGGACTTAAGATGTTCTTCATAACTCGTATTCCAAGAACAGTTGCCCTAATGCTAACAGGGGCTGCAATGTCGATGTCAGGACTGGTTATGCAGCTTATTACACAAAACCGTTTAGTTGAATCAACCACAACAGGTACTATTGAGTGGGCTGGTTTGGGATTGGTTTTTGTCTATTTAGTAGTTCCTGCACCAAGCTTAGTTCAAAGAATGACCGGTGCTATTGTTTTTTCCTTTGTAGGAACTATGATCTTCTTCTTGTTTTTAAGAAGAATTAAGCTTCGTTCATCCCTAATAGTACCTATTATAGGTATAATGCTTGGAGCAGTTGTGTCTGCCATATCCACCTTTATTGGTTTGGCTTTTCAGATGACACAAAACATTGAATCTTGGTTTGTAGGTTCATTTGCATCAGTTCAAGTTGGAAGGTACGAATATCTATGGCTGATTGTAGTAGTTACTATAATTATCTTTATCTTTGCTGATAGGTTAACCTTAGCTGGCCTAGGGGAAGACATAGCAACAAGTCTAGGAGTAAACTATAACATGATAGTTATTCTTGCTACGGGTCTTATTTCATTTGCAGTTGGAATTGTTGCAGCTGTGATTGGAAACCTACCTTTTTTGGGTTTAATCGTACCGAACATAGTATCAATGTATAGAGGTGATGATCTTAGAAGTAATTTGCCCTGGGTATGTGTGCTGGGAATGGGTACTATAACAGTTTGTGACATAATATCTAGAACAATTATTATGCCTTTTGAAGTACCTGTATCTTTGATACTTGGAACAGTGGGAGCAGTTGTATTTATAATTATTTTATTGAGACAAAGGAGGCTAAGATGAGATCAGCTAGAGCTTTTCGCACAAAGAAAGAGGAAAGACGTTACCTTATATTGCTGATAACACTTATCGCTTTGGGTCTTCTTTCTTCCTATGGACTTTTGGTCTATAATAATCCGGTTCCTATAGGTTCTCCTTCATTTATACCAGTTGTGAGAAGGAGAATGGTGGCCATAATAGCCATGGTTATCGCTGCTATTTGTCAAAGCCTATCCACAGTAGCTTTCCAGTCAATAACAAATAATAAGGTTATAACTCCTTCCCTATTAGGGTTTGAGGCTCTATATGGGACAATTCAAACTAGTACCATGTTCTTCCTTGGTATAGGTGCATTTATTAACTTTAGTGGTATTAAATCATTTATATTACAAGTTATTCTTATGGTGTTGATGTGTTTGATATTATATGGATGGTTGCTATCTGGAAAGTATGGAGATTTACAAGTAATGCTTTTGGTTGGAGTAATTATTGGAACGGGGCTTAAGTCACTATCATCATTTATGAGAAGAATACTT
>JAAYRE010000183.1 GCA_012518935.1 Clostridiales bacterium | reverse complement strand
GTCATTAAAGAAGGTATCTTTATTGGACTTGTAACTATCCTTGCATTTATTCTTATGTGGTCTACATTTTATGTTAAGGATGGACAGCTTAATATTGGAGTTAGTGTATTTAGCGACTTTTCACCTCATCTGGGAATGATTAGATCCTTTTCCTATGGTAATAATTTTCCCACCGCATATTCACATTTTGCAGGGGAAGATATTAGATACCATTTTATGTTCCAATTCCTTGTGGGCAACCTAGAGTTTCTTGGGATGAGGATTGATTTTGCATTTAATATTCCCAGTATGATAAGTTTTATATGTGCTTTCATGCTTTTGTATGTCCTTGCTATAAAGATTAGTGGAAGAATATCTTCAGGAATACTAACTTGTCTTTTTTTTGCATTTCGCAGTGGTAAGGCACTGTTTACCTATTTGTCCAGTCTACCTAAGGGAACAGATATCTGGGAGGCATTATGGGATAACACCATGTTTATTGGAGACACACCCCATGAAGATTGGGGATTGTGGAATCTAAATGTTTACTGTAACCAAAGGCATCTGGCCTTTGGCCTGGCAGCCATGTTTTTTATACTGATTTTATTCATTCCCCATCTATATGATGCGTTAAAGGATATTAGGAAGCATGGATTTTCATTTAATAAAATATTTTTTTCCAAAGAAGGATGGGAGATTAAAAACATTAGGTACTCCATTACTTCAGGATTGATACTTGGTAGCCTTTCATTTTTTCATGGCTCCGCTGTTATTGGATGCCTGCTGGTATTATTTGTGATAGCGATATTTTCTAAAAAGCGTCTAGAGTTTTTAGTAACAGCAGTGATTGCCTTAATACTTTCCCTATTACAGACAGGTTATTTTATAGAAGGTACTGCTGTGAGTCCTCAGTTTTTATTTGGATTTATTGCCGAGAATAGGACTATATTTGGTGTGCTATCTTACCTAGATAGGCTCTTGGGAATCTTACCTTTAGTGATAATAGTTGCATTTTTATGGGGTAAACTAGAGGAGCGTTATCTTATCATAGGGTCAATGGCACCTATAGTATTTTCCTTTACAGTATCATTGACAGTGGATGTAACAGTTAATCACAAATATATTATGATGGGTTGTATATTACTGGGGATATTTGCCGCTAATTTGATTACTAGAATGATTGATAAGAAGGATATTACATTTAGGATAGCCGGTGTCCTACTTATAATAATGCTTACTATAACCGGTATATATGATTTTACAACAGTACTTAGGAAGAATTTGGTGGAAGGTAAGGTTCTTCTTAATATGGATGACCCCTTAACAGATTTCGTCAGAGAACATAGTGATTCTAAGGATATTTTCCTTACTGATCCTTATGCAATAAATCAGCTGGTATTTGGTGGAGCAATGCTATATCAGGGACATCAATACTATGCCTGGTCTGCTGGCTATGATACCTTATATCGAGATATAATGGTTGCTAGAATGTATGAAGCGGATACACCCAAAAAACTGGATCAGTTAGTTAAAGATAATAATATTAGATTTATTGTTGTTGATTATTCCAATCGTAACAGCACTAGATACCAGTTAAATGAAGATAATATAAGAGCAAGCTACAAATGTGTCTATGAGACAGGAAAGGAAGAATGGGATATATCAATCTTTGATACTAGCATTCCATTAACCTAAGTATACTCGTTAAAATAATCATTAGAAGTTAAAATGTTTTAATTAAAACATTATATTATTATAAAAATTATACGAGGAAGGTGCAGATATGAAGTTTAAATATGTGATTGTAGGAGCTGGATTAGCTGGTCTTACTATGGCAGAGAGAATTGCAAATATACTTGGCGAAAAGGTTTTAGTAATTGAAAAAAGGGATCATATAGGTGGAAATATATATGATTCATATAATAATGATGGTATATTAATTCACAATTATGGACCACACATTTTCCATACCAATGATCATGAGGTGTATCTGTATCTATCCAAATTTACAGAATGGAATGATTTTTGGCATAGAGTGCTTACCTATGTAGATGGGAATTTAGTACCCATGCCGATTACAGTTGAAACAATCAATAAGCTGTATAATCTTAATCTGGATTGCTCACAGGTTGAAGAATTTTTAAAGAATCAAGCAGAGGATATCAAGGAGATTAAGACTAGCAAAGATGTGGCCTTAAGCAAAGTAGGAAAAGATATATATGAGAAGATTTTTGAGAGCTATACCAGAAAGCAATGGGGTGTTGATCCAGCAGAACTAGATACATCTGTAATATCCAGAATTCCCATACGCTTAAACCGTGATACTAGATATTTTGCTGACAAATATCAGGGGATGCCCAAATATGGCTATACCAAGATGTGCGAGAATATGATTGCAAATAAAAACATAAAGATTATGTTAAATACTGAATATAAAGAGGTTATGGATCAAATCCAGTACGAGACCCTAATATACACGGGACCTACAGACGAGTTCTATGATTATAGGCATGGCAAGTTGGCTTATCGAAGCATACGATTTCAATTTGAAACAATTGATAAGATAGAATTTCAGGAAGCCCCGGTAGTTAATTATCCTAACGATTTTGATTACACCAGAATTACAGAGTTTAAGAAGCTTACCTGGCAAGAGCATAATAAGACAACTATTTGTAAGGAATTTCCCTGTGCTGAGGGTGAGCCTTATTATCCATTTCCAACTAAAGAGTATAAGGCACAATTTGCTTTATACGAGGAAGATATGAAGAAGGAGACCAATGTAATCTTTTTAGGACGGCTTGCTGAATATAGATATTATAATATGGATGCAGTTGTAAGAAGGGCACTTGATTTATTCGAGCAACTAAAGAAATCACAAAATTAACAAAATGTAAATAGTGCCTGTCGCTGTTGACAAAATGCAAATAGTGCCTGTCGCTGTTGACAAATTGTTAACATTTTGGTCGAAGATGGAGGGTAGGGATGGATAAGTTATATATTGTTATTCCGGCATATAATGAAGAAGAGAATATAAATGAGGTTATAAATGACTGGTATCCCATAGTTCAGAAGATTGGTAATGGAAGCAAATTAGTTATAATTAATGATGGGAGTAAGGACTCTACTTACTCTATTATGAAAGACCGTGCAGAGGAGCTTACGGCCTTTGAGCCATTAACTAAGGAAAATGGAGGACATGGGGATACAATTTTGTATGGATATAATTATGCAGTAGAGGCAGGAGCAGATTATATATTCC
>JAAYRE010000182.1 GCA_012518935.1 Clostridiales bacterium | reverse complement strand
CCTCATCTACAAAGGGAAAGAGGCTTGCAATTCTAACAGGACTGCTTTTTGCTATATTCCACGTGTCTGATGAACGTATGGTTATTCCATGGGCTCCTCCGGTATATTCATATCTATCAAAATACAAACTCAGTGCACAATTTCTGTTATATGTCACCTCAAATACGGTTATCACATCAAATGGTCTGACTGGAAAATTATTGGATACAGCGTATTCATATTCTACCATGGCAAGTCTATACAATTCCATTACATCAGATTTAACATACATAGTAGCTCTTGTTCGGTAATAAGCATTAATCTTATTCAATGTATCTTGATAGCTAGCAGCTATAAAATATGGAAACTTTACTGTATAACTGAGTATTACATTACCTTTATAATACATATCCTCTTGCAACATCTTTTCATAGACATTAATTTTATTTTCAGGCAAAGGACTCACTTCCACAATAAATACTCTTTAGCACATCTTATGCCTGAAACACTTGCCCTATTCTATTCAAACCACTTTTCTCCTAAAAAGGCTTATGCCACAGTCTCCTAACAACTAGCGAATAGGACAAGCCCCAGTCTCACATTCAGGATCTATGATATCGTGTTCCTCATCATTATCATATCTTGCCAGAACCTGATAATCGATAGGTTTTATATTCTTGATTCTCTCTTCGTAATCTTCCTTAGTGGTAGATTCGTAAGGAAGAAGAGGATAGGTCTCATCCATAAGGGGAAGGAAGGTTATTCCTACAACATAGTCAAAATTATCATAAACCCACCTGGATACGTCCTCCCATTCATTATCTCTTACATGGACTGTTATGGAAGTATTATGATCAGACCAGTTTTCCATGGACATCTTGTATAATTCCAGTTGCTCTATGGCTCCCACATCATATTTTGTTCTTCCCTTTGGAGCCTTAATGGGAAATTCTATTACTTTAACAGAGTAATTCTCATCAGTCTGACCATTTTCATTATATATAGGGTAGCTCCCCTGAGATTCAATCATTTTGTATAGAGGATCTGTAACGGAAATTCTGATTCTTCTAATGTAATAATTGGAATGGGCAAAATGTATGCCACTACTTACGCAAGGAAGAGTAGATAGACTTCCCTCAGGCTTAATAGTAGTCATAAGCTTTGGAGCCTGAATACCCAGTTCATCACAATAGCGATTACCTTCTTTATGAACCTCGGCCCTTAATCTTTGCAGTAGGCTTGCTAAATCTTCATAGCTCATGCCAGTCTTATTTACCATATCCATCATTCCAGTTAAGGATATTCCTATAATCCTATCTTCCTGCATAACCTTATTCCATTCAGGAAGTTCCACATCCACTAAAGTCATTCGTATAGCCACTCTTGTGGATAGGCGAAGGATCTCCTGTAGTCCTTCCTCATCAAGGACAGAGCCCTTAACAAAGCCCATAAGGTTGTTGGTAGTAAGATTACAGCACTGCTTGGATTCTAAAAGAATTTCACCACATGGATTACACCCCTTAAAGGTGGGCTTTCTTCTTAAGGCCTCTATACCGTTAATAAATCCTGGCTCTCCGTTAACCTTAATGGAATCAATAATTTCTTTGATTCTTTCTAAAGATGGTCTATGGGTATAGAGAATAGAATTATTACTCATCATTCTATGGGATATCTCAGGATCCTCAATCCACTTACCATCTACCACTTTATAGATATCCCTTTTTGCATTAATTACCTCATCATCATCCTCGTCGCAAATTACCATCATGGCACTTCTTCTTACTCCACCGGAAACCACATTTTCACTAATAATGGTAGCCATATCAAGTACGTCAATTGTCTTAAGTATGCCATCATCTCTTCTACCGATTACTCGGTTCATTTTCTCAAACATCCTCTTAATGGACTTGTGTCCTGAAGCTCTTCCGCCAAATCTCTTTAGACGCTCACCCTCAGGTCTTACATAGCTATAGTCAATAATAACTCTTGTAATAAATTTATATTTATCCAATGTAAGTAGTTCAAAATATTTCTTAAGGGCATCACACCAACCCTCTTTACTATCTCCAACTAATATAACTGCTACCGAATCATCCTTTTCATCACGGGTACACTTGGTATCTTCCATATCCTCCTTAGAAGATACCCCCCTAACCGTCTCATCATACCTACCCTCTAGGATGACCTTTCGAACCTTAGGAAGCTTACCTACCATGTCTTTAGTAATTCGAACTCCAACTCCGCTACCTACCATAAGGAGATAGAATACATCTACTAAATCAGTGAATTTCTCAATATTAGTAAAGGCACAATTATAATTGGACAGGGGGTATTTCTCAACAACTTCTGTACCTCCCATATAAAGAGTTCTTCCTGAGGTAAATGTTCTTAAGTTAAATAAATGGTCAAATAATACCTCTGCCTCTTTTACCTCTTTATCCATATCAATCTTTTGTCCTGTTTTCTTCTTATGGTTAATGCCCAGACCTATATTATACTCAGTAGTTCTAAGAACGGTCTCAAACCAAATTTCCCTTCTTTTCTTCTCCTCCAAATATCTAGAATAGGTTCTCAAATATACAAACTCACCAATATGGCTAAGGGGATTCTTCATATTACGATATGTACTTAGAAATTTTTCTGATAATAATTTGCCCATACTCTTCCTCCTACTTTTGTGTACTATGACATTTTTGTATATAATAATTATCTGTGTTTGTACCCATTGTGTATGATTTTGAGCACCTTATACTTTTGTGTACGCTATACTTTTGTGTGTATACGATTATTATGCACCTATAATTTCACACTATGTATAAGGTACTGTTTAACTGATATGATTCCGATATCAATAAATAATAGATTGCTATTATGGTCAAAAGTCATATATCAAGGGTAGTACTATTATAAATTATTATTAAAGCACTAGATATTGTGTTTTATATTATACATACCCACCATATATATGTCAATGACTAATTGAGAATAATTATCAATTAAATTTTAGCCCCTTGTCCTACCTTCAAATATTATTTCATCCCCTTGCAAATCATAATAAAATGGTATATAATTTGTGAAAATCTATATATAAACATAGCAATGATAAAAGCTACGATTTGTGAACTTCCTCAGAGAGCCGATGGTTTGGTGTGAATCGGTGAAGGGATAAATCCTTCCACTTTTGGAGCTATTGGTTATAAGCCAAAGGTTAGTACCCTTTATAGTACTGTCGAGTGGCTGATAATGTTTCAGCAATTTGGGTGGCAACGCGGAATCTTCCGTCCCTTAGTATATATACAGGGATGAGAAGATTTTTTTATATCCTTACGGGGCATTATTTTAATGATTCCGGAGCACTTACTATAAATAAACCCTATCAAGGAATATGAAGCCCACAAAATAAATATTGATATAAGTCATAATATAACGAGAATAAACTTCAGGAGGTAAACTATGTTAGATTTAAAGTTTTTAAGAGAAAACCCAGAAATAGTAAAGCAAAATATCAGGAACAAATTTCAGGATCATAAGCTAGATCTGGTGGATGAAGTAATTGCTCTTGACAAGGAAAACCGTGAAGCTAAGCAGGAGGCTGATAATCTTCGTTATGAACGAAATACCTTCTCAAAACAAATCGGTGCCTTAATGTCACAGGGTAAAAAAGATGAAGCAATGGAATTAAAAAATAAAGTTACAGAGCAGTCAGATCGTCTGAAAGCATTAGAAGAAAAAGAATCTGAGCTTAATGAAAAGATAACACAAATCATGATGACTATTCCTAATATTATAGACCCCAGTGTTCCCATAGGCAAGGATGATAGTGAGAATGTAGAGATAGAGCGATATGGCGAACCAGTGGTTCCAGATTATGAAATACCATATCATATTGATATTATGGAGAGTTTTAATGGTATTGATTTGGACAGTGCCAGAAGAGTTGCTGGTAATGGCTTTTATTATCTTATGGGAGATATTGCAAGACTTCATTCTGCTGTATTAACCTATGCCCGAGATTTTATGATTGATAGAGGATTTACCTATTGTATTCCTCCTTTTATGATACGAAGCGAAGTGGTTACTGGAGTTATGAGCTTTGCAGAGATGGAAGCTATGATGTATAAGATTGAAGGTGAAGACCTTTATCTAATTGGAACTAGTGAACATTCCATGATTGGTAAATTTATTGATCAGATTATATCCGAAGAAGAGCTTCCTAAAACTCTTACCAGCTATTCACCATGTTTTCGTAAGGAAAAGGGAGCCCATGGTATTGAAGAAAGAGGAGTATACAGGATTCATCAGTTTGAAAAACAGGAAATGATTGTAGTATGTAAGCCTGAGGATAGCATGATGTGGTATGATAAACTATGGCAGAACACTGTAGATCTATTCCGTTCCCTGGATATTCCCGTTAGAACCTTGGAATGCTGTTCTGGTGATTTGGCTGACCTAAAAGTTAAGTCTGTAGATGTAGAAGCATGGTCTCCAAGACAGCAGAAATACTTTGAAGTAGGTAGCTGCTCCAACTTAGGGGATGCTCAAGCAAGAAGGCTGAGAATTCGTGTTGTTGGTGAGGGTGGCAAATATTTTGCCCATACATTAAATAATACTGTAGTTGCTCCTCCAAGGATGCTTATTTCATTCTTAGAAAACAACTTAAATGCCGATGGCTCTGTAAATATTCCTCTTGCCCTACAACCTTATATGGGCGGTAAAACTGTAATTAAACCCATTAATTAATCTATAAAATAAAAGTATTCTAGAAACAATAAAACAAATAAAAACCCACCTCTAGGACTCTACTTAAGGGAAAACAATCACTAGCATAAGTTTAGTGAGGTGGGTTTACTCTTTTATATTATTTAATATCTCAGTACATATTGCACTAACAACTACCTTTGTTGTATCAAAAGTCAAATCATGTGTACCCTTATCTTAACCTTCTGATATCCTGCACTCTTACACTATTTTACCTTCTTTCCTCATAGAACTTCAAGCTATACATATCACGGACATATTTACTTCCGTCCTCCAAATCAGGAATTGTAACCCTATCAACAACTTCACCATTCAGGTAAAGAGTAACAGTTTCACCATCCTTAAGATTATAACCTGCTCGTATCACACCATTTGATATTTTCTCTTCATTGCTTTCTCCCAATATCTTAAGATATTTACCACTCCTAAGCATCTTTGAGGGAAGTACCAGTTTGTCAGGCTCATTTTCATTATCGGTGATAGAGTAACCCCTCATGGGGATATCCTCCTCATAAGGATTGTATAGAATTATATAATCCTTATCTCCATCAGAACAAACCTCAGTGATGAATATTCTAGGATGTTCTGCTTTTTCTTTAAATACACAGGTTACATTTACATTTCCCTCAATTACTAGGGATGAGTTAATAATTAACTCTGGATCATATATCTTCTCATCATTAACCAACCAATAATCCAGCTCTTTCCCTGCGGGAATAATTGCCCTTATAATCGTATCATAATCAGGAAAGAACTTACCAGTAAATTCTGAATCTGTTTCGATATTATTAATCCTTACCCCACCATCTGCAGCCGGTTGCACATTAAGGGTATAAGGTATATCAAGGCTAAAATACATACGATATTTTAATAGAATATAAGTAATTCTCTCCGAACCATAGGTCTTAATCTGCTCCATCCTCTCAGGAATTTGCTCTGGCCTTACCCAATCGGCAATGAGATTCTTGCCATACATATGAAGCTGTTCCTTCATTCGTGATGCATTCATCTCATCAACCACTTTACTTAAATTACTGACAGAAAAGGCACCATTAATGAGATCAAGGGTCTTTGTTACAAAGAATTCCTTACAATCCTCTCTCATTAGAAGTTGGCTAAACAAGGGACTATCTTCATTAATATTTCCTGGCTTGCTAACATATCTTTGTAGGTCATCTTTCCAAGATTCTGACCCATAGATACCAAAGCTAAAATCCAAATCATGAAGGAGATACCGCCACTTTCCATCAAATGGAGCCTCTCGATATTCCTCCCCTTCTGTAGCGTAATAGCGATAAACTTTATAATTATTACCTGGCCAGTCCTCATTTCCAATTAAAATCTGAAGTGCATAATAGGCCAGATAGTTTTCCACATCTATTACTTCACGTAACTTCTCATAGACAGCATCATCTGTTAAGTCCTTATAAGTATATAGGTAGGCCTCCTCATAATCCTCTACTGCATATAAGTTGGATTCATCCCCATCAATATTCTTAAAGGTTTCACCACCTTCTAATACCTCAAATGTCCCTTTATATTTACCGTAATGTTCCTCAAAATATTCATCACAATATACTTCATGGAGCCAATAGCAACCATGATATTCTCCATTAATAAATAGGGCGGCAGGTCTTACGGAGTGAAAGTCTTGATAACCGGCTTGCCCTGCCAAGGTCTGAAAGAGTTCGTCCCTGATAAAGCCAAAACCGTTATCATTACCGCTGTTTCGAAGAACTAGTCGTTTGAAGGAATCTATAATAGTACCATCATGGGAGTTATATTTATCATCAGGATAAATTTCGTAACGGATCTTATTATTTTCCCTATCATATTCTTTCCTGGCAAATATTTTTATTGATTTTTGGAGATTGGCCCTAGACCAACCGCCATATACACGAATACCTGCCTTTTGACTAGCTATCATCCTACCGTCAGGCTCGATAATTTCAAGGTAAACTTCTCTCTCACTTTCCCTTCCCCGCATATTAAAGTTGGCAGGGCTGGGAGGTTCAATTTTCTCATATGGATTATTCCTAATATAATCATCCCTTAATTTACCTTCTATGAAGATTCCATATTCATAATCATATAGATTGTAAGGATCAGTAGTGATAGAAAATACCAGAGTAGAAAAACGATTCTCCACTCCTTGGCCTACAAAATAGGTATGAGTAATTGTATCGGTTGTGGTACCATCTTCATAGTATCCTTTAGCCTTAATAACATATACTTTGGTGGTGGATTTTGAAGCCAACTTAATATTATCCTTATATAAGCTCTTGCTTTCATCAGGATCCGTCCCATCCAGGGTATAGTATATATCACATGGACGGAGGCTCTCTATCTCAATCTTAACAGTATCATTATAAAAATAATCCTGCTGAACAAATGCAATATCATGTAACTTCTCAGTCCCTTGAAGCTCTTCATTATCAAGACTATTAGGTATCACATCATCTTTAAGAGTATCATTTTTTATACTGCAACCAGTAAAAATAGCTGTTGATACTAGCAAAACAATTAGCAATATATTTTTAAAATATTTTTTAGACACAAAAATCCCCCTTTATCTGCCCTTCTCTATACTCAACATCATATCATGAATTCCAAAATAATGAAATAAATATAGGCAAAATTATAGGAGGATTTTTTATTTATTATTTTAATTACATTTTAACTAATTTTTCTCTTCCTGTTTCTCCCTTTTATTAGACGCTTCTGACTTGTTGTTATTGTCATATTTAGTGTTTTGCTTTTTATCTTTCTCTTTCCTGTACCTTTGATTAGACTGCTTACTCATATGATCCCATCCTTATTTGTTGATAGATTTATTATATCATTGTTATCTAATAATATGCATGGGACGCATCATTTCATTGTCTTCATGATCAAGTAAGTGACAATGCCATACATAACCTACACCTGTGCTAGGATCAAATGAAAAATAGTTTTCACCAGGTTCTGACAGACCTTCAGCAACATCCTGAGGAGCAAATCTTACCCTAATCCGTGTTACCTGACCAGGATTGATAACTACTGTATCCTTCCAACCTATTTCATTATCCTTAGGAGGAAGCTCTTCCCCAATTAGATAAGGCTCTATAGGTACTGTAATGGGGGGCTTTGTAAGAGGTAGTGGTCCGTTAGCTTTGTTCCAATCCTCTGTATAGGCTGCCACGTCTATATTCTGTCGGCTTATAATTTGAAACTGAATCAAATGCAAGTGGATGGGATGTGCTCCAGCTGTCATACCTACAATAAACCAATCCTCTGTTGAACCAACCTTTGGTGTCTCCGTCACAGTACTTGACCACTTGGTGCCATTTAGTAGCATCTGAGTTGGTATACCGTTTGGTCCAATTATATCATTAGCTGTAATAATTCGTCTGGGAGCATCTGCATGCAAAGTAGGAATATAATTCAAGGTCTTGGGTAGTGCCTTGGGTTTAAGCTGCTTTATGACATGGGCAGGTACAGTAAACTGCATAATCTGACCAACAGTCTGAGGATCTGCAGGACCACCAAATGGAAATGGAGATGCTGCATCATTAAGCAAGCGAATGCTGGTTCCCGGTTTTATCCCGGAAAAGTCCACAAGTATGTCTGCCCGTTCTGATGGGCCTAATAATAAGGACGTCATCTTAGCAGGATGTTTCAATAGACCTCCATCACTACCAATCTGTGTAAATTCCATACCATTTGACATACGCAGGTTGTAAAATCTTGAATTAGAGCCATTCAGTATTCTAAAACGGTATTGACGTCTTTTCACGTCAAGGTTGGGCCAAATCTTACCATTTACTACTATCACATCACCAAAAAAGCCTACAGCCCAATAAGGATGTTCTTCAGGTGTCAAGCCCTCATTAGCAAATCGTAAAGATCCATCCGTATTAAATTGCTTATCCTGAATCACCAATGGAATCTCATATTTTGCTCTAGGTAGCCTAAGTCTTTGCTCGGAAAATTGCTTTTTATTGACTTTATCCTCTCTTAATAGATAAAATCCTGCCAACCCAGCATATACATTAAGTCTAGTCATTCCCATGGCATGATCATGATACCACAATGTTGTAGGTTCTTGAGTGTTAGGATAGGTATAAACCTGAGATACAAAACCAGGTCCATGCCTGCCATCATGAGTAAACCAAGCATCAGGATGGCCATCACTATCAGATTGTACTTCTGCCCCATGCAAATGAGTAACTGTTGGTACTGGATATTGTGCTTCTTTAAAACCAGGAGGAAATGGAGGCCAAGGCTTTTCAGGGTGCATAGGCATATCATTAGGATTAGCCCAGTGCAGGGTAGGATCTACAGCTAAAAAATGTGGATTTTTTATGGCATTTCTCCACTTAACCACAACAGGTATATTACGCTTAGCTTCAAAGGTACTGCCCGGTGAACTAATATGATATCTTAACTTACCCGTCTTAGGATCCCTTACTATCCCTCCATATCCATATACCTTGGTCGCTGGAAACCCAGAAGGAAGCATCTGTTGCTTGGTCTCACCGATATCTATACAGTAGTGATGTTGCTTCTGGATACGATGTTTCCCACCTTTCTTAACATGGGTCCAAACTACATGAGGTTTATAGGTCAAGGGTTTTTTAAGTTGGTTCACATACTTAGGAATTAAGAGAGGGTCTAATTTTTCTTGCTCAACAGCAGGTGGTTCACCATGGGATTCACCTTGGTATTCATAGTTCTTCATCAGATGGTATTTATCTTTAAAACGTAAGTACTTAGTCAATCTATCAGTTAAAGTCATACTATCCCTTCTTTTTAAATGTATTCAGAATATAATATGATACATTCGCCAAGAAAGTTCATGGTTCGACATATATATTAATTTCAAATCAGCCTTAAAGTTAGTTTTATAAGATTAGTCTTATATGCTAAGTATTAACTATGAACATTAAGGCTATGGCTACACAAGAAAGGCAGAAGATTTGCACTGCCAAGATCAAAGATCGACTATGATAGGTTCATGTTCTACCTTAGGAATAAATTTATTAAGCAGGTCATCAGTTCTTAATCTAATACTGGATGTATTGATACAGGGATGGCAAGCCAGATACACATTATCTAGTAGCTCTTTATCAATAAGCAGTTGAACTTCACAATTCTTATCATTCATAAGCCCCATCACACTTACAGAACCAGGGGTGATATCCAAAAGTCTTTCCATATCTTCATAAGGACCAAAGGAAAGTCTTGCACTATCTATCTGCTTAGATAAATCCTTAGTCTTAAACTTCTTATCTCCGGGCATTAATAAGAGATAAAACTTAGTCTTTTGTGCATTACATAGAAATAGGTTCTTGCACATGGCTACTTCAAGAGTCTTATCTACCTCTTGACAAGCTTCCATAGTTTCAAGGGGCTCATGGTCAACCCTCAAATATGGGATTCCAAGCTCATCTAATAAATCATAAGTCCGAAGTTCCTTGGGTAATCGTCCGTCTGAAACTTCAGGTCTTCCTTTGTGTACAATGTAACTCATATTATTACCTCCGATATTTCAGTTTATTATAAATATAAATTATCCTTTTACTTATCAAAGGCTAATTTATTTTAAGCTTAACATATATAGTAAAACTATCAATATCTTTTTCACAAGTTAATTAAACCCAGTAGTTAACACATAACAACCTAGTACATTAGGTGTACATTTCATTTTTCCTACCCGAAGAAGTGGCAGAAACTGACTATCCCTTATGTATAACCCTTAGACTAAACGACACTAAAGACGACTACATATACACAATAAGATAGCATATTAAAAAAATAGTATGAAAATAGCCAGGGTATAAAACCCTGGCTACATTCTTGGCTACACGGCCTAATTTGTGGTTATCGTAACTTGCTAAAACCTAATGCAGTCGGCGGGACTTGAACCCGCACCCAGTTAGCCCGGACTAGATCCTTAGTCTAGCGCGTATGCCAATTCCCCCACGGCTGCATGTGTTTGAATCGCATGGTTTTGCTCAGCGAACGAATTATATTATAGCAATGTTTAACTCAAAAAGCAATAGCAATTCTTGAATAATTTCACCCCAGTTTTTTACACAATATAGACACAATATGATTATGAAGTTATTAATCTCATGACTAAAGTGCATTTTCCTATTATATAAATACAGAGAAGCACATAACAGCTTCTCTGGCTTATAACCTATAAATATTTACTTCTTCCTTAATCTGCATGAATCAAAGGTATCTCTCATAGCAGGGTTATTTATCATCTTTCCTCGATAATCAAATCTAGAGCCATGGCAAGGACAATCCCAGGTCATTTCATTCTGATTCCACTCCAGTTTACAACCAAGATGGGGACATTTGGTTGAGACAAAATAATACCTGTCATCTTGATCACGATAGACTCCTACCCTTTTACCCTTATGGCGTATAACTCCTGCCTTACCTTTCTTAATATCCTTTAACCTATCATGGGGAATGTTAAGATGCTCTGATAGGAGGCTGATAGTAATTATAGCTGCATCCTTTAATATTGCACCGCTTCCGGACATCATAAGTCTTCTTGGCTTAAATACCTGGCGGTGATTATTATCCTTACCGGTAATCATATCGCTTATTATCATGGCGGATACCATGGAGCTACTCATTCCCCATTTGTTAAATCCAGTTGCAACATATATATTTGGCGTGCGAACAGAGTACCTTCCTATATAAGGGACTGAATCTGGTGTCATGCAATCCTGTGCAGACCAGGTATATTTAATCTTAGCATTGGGATACCATTTCCTTGCAGCCTTCTCAATATCTGCATAGGCATCTGGCGGTTGATATTTACCAACCCTGTGGCTACCACCACCAAGGATCAGGTATTCCTTATATTTTCTAAATGTAAATCCATCAGGATCTGCGTCTAGATACATACCATCTAATCCTTGTATATCTTGACTTATTCCTTCCAAAGCTGTCAGATAGGAACGCTCTTGATGAAGCCTTATAAAGTAGTATCCAGGTATATTAATAAATGGATAGTGGGTGGCTACAACCACTTTCTTAGCCTTTACACTTCCTCCGTCAGTTAGGATAAGTCTGTTTTTATTAACCTGGGTTACACGGGTGTTCTCGTATATTTCTAATTTATTGGCAATCACATCAAGGAATTTTAGGGGGTGAAATTGTGCTTGATTATCTAGCTTGATAGCCCCTTTAACCTTAAAAGGTAAATTTGTCTCCTTCGTAAAAGATGCAGGTAATCCTAATCTTAGAGCAGCATCTACTTCTTGCCTAATTTTCTGTTCATTATCAAGGGTATAAATATAATTGGGAAGAACTTCAAAATCACAATCAATATTAAGCTCCTCTATTATCTCCTTATACTTTTCAATTGCCATCTGGTTTGCCATGGCATATTCCCTAGCCCTCTGTTCCCCCTTATAGGTTATGAGCTTTTTATAGATTAGGTCATGTTGCGAAGTTATCTTTGCAGTGGTATTCTTGGTTACACCACCACCGACTTTTCTGCACTCCAAAACCACAACCGGAATACCCCGTGATTGCAGTAAATACGCAATAAGAATTCCTGCAAGACCTCCTCCTATTACTGCCACTTCTGTGCTTATATCATTTTTTAGACTAGACCGTAAAGTCTCACTTTTAATTTTGTTATCTTCTGATTTATTACTAACTGCTTTATTATAGCGATATTGCTTTTGAATCCATAAGGATTCACCACGCTCTATACCTTCTTTATTAAATGTTCCATTTTCCTTCCATAGGATTCCCATTTCATTCACCTCATGGATAGATTTAGCATAAAGCATAGAATTTATGCAGGACTTTATGAAATATTAAGCTGAGATTTTTGGGGATTCTTTCATAATTTTTTGTTGAAAATAAAATATTGGTATGTTATAATCTATTTCGTTCTATTAATATAACAACTTGCAGCCGTGGCGGAATTGGCATACGCACTAGATTCAGGTTCTAGTCCGGGTTAACTGGGTAGGGGTTCAAGTCCCCTTGGCTGCAGTAAGGGATTGAGGCACGTTTCGAAAAAAGAACATTTTACATGTGTAGCCAAAAATGTAGCCAGCGGTTTTGTAGCCACTGGCCTTTTTCTATATCAGACATCTTATAATAATTGCTACGGCGTCTATAAAGCCTTTTTGATAACATAGTTCTTCTGCCAGTGCTTGCGTTTCGTCAACGTCTGCTTCGCCTCTTTCAAGGGTCGCATATTCCCTGTTTTCGATAAGTGCTTCTTCACATCTCTTTGAGATAAATTCTTTAATGCTCATATCCATAGTGTGATCTCCCAGTGCCCCATTGATGAACCCCATCATGTATATATTCCTCCTTTGACAGGGGTATTCCCCTTGGCTACCTTTACACCTTCATTTACAGCCTTATTAAGGATCTTAATATCAATATCCCTAATATCATCCATCATGGCCTTAAGCTCTTTTCGGTACTGCTCGATATAGGCCTTATTTCTTCTTTAATTACTGCTACTCATACAATCGGATTCTCCCTTATCATCCATAATTTCTAGGTCACCCTCAAGGTCATTCCAGAAGGGCATGTTGGCTGTAAGGTTGGGACCACTGGCCAACTCATCAAATTCTTTGTTATTTTCTGCAATACTGCTTGTAATTGGGGCAGATAGCTCCATCGTTCTGTTAATGGTGTAAGGTGTAAACACCTCGGGTTGAATTACGTCAATTACTCTTGTAATATCTGGCATATAAATACCTCTCTCGTATAATATCTTTAGATACTAAGATTTATACTTTCCTTTCTTTAAATTTTATATAATCAATATCAATCGGCTAGGTTAAGCCCATGATATAATTGTCCTAGTGTCAATCAGGTAATAGTTCTT